>CACXZL010000438.1 GCA_902772085.1 uncultured Coriobacteriaceae bacterium
GAGTTCAAGGAGCCCGCTGCCGCCAAGTAAGCCTGTGCGCGGCAATCGGACCGCAATCGTCTGCCTGTTTGGGAGCCCTACGAACGTGGGGCTCTCTTTTTGGCTCAGTCCCGAAACCTGTGGGTGAGCACTACGCCGCCACCGACTCGCGCCCGGGCGAGTAGCGCCTGCTCGCGTCGAATATCTTGAGGAAGAAGTACTCGTCGTCGGGGTAGCCGTAGCCGGCCCGGCGGAGGGACTTGATGGTGTTGTTCGTCCCCTCGACCTTGCCGCTGGAGATCCGGTGCCTGGCGTGGGCCACGATGCCGTCCATGTGGCCCTCGACCAGGTTCGCGAACCACTCGAAGTGCTCGTTGCCGGTGCCCCTGCAGACCTCGACGATCCCCTCCATGCAGTCGCGCATCCGCTTCTCCTGCCTGTACGCGTAGGCCTTGGCGAGCGCCTCCTTCACGATGTCGCAGGTGGAGAGCAGCTCGTTCTGCGCGATCAGCTCCTCGTACCTCTCCCGGTTGCCGCCGCGCTGCCTGGCCTCGTCCTTGCCGAACAGCTCGTTGCCGCGCGAGACGACCTTGCCCGCGCGGGCGTCGCGGTCCTTCCCCAGCCTCGTGTCCGCCCTGGTCATCAGGATGTACTTGCTGCCCTTGAGGGACTTCGCGGCGTCCTCGTCGCCCTCCTCCCTGAGCCTGCGCTGCTCGTCCTTGCGCACCTCCGAGATCACCTTCTCGTTGAAGTTCTTGACGAGGTGAAAGTGATCGTACACGACGGCGAGGTGGGGGTGGCGCTCGAGGAACGCCCGCTCGTAGCTGGCGTTCATGTCGCAGGCCACGGCGACGACGCGCGACATCCACTCGTCGCCCACGAAGTCGCAGAAGTCGTACACCACCTGCTTCCTCTTGCCGTGGGCGAGCCAGAGCACGTGCCCGGTCTCCAGGTCGACGACGACCGTGGCGTAGCGGTGGCCGTCGTGCAGCTTGAACTCGTCTATGCCGAGGTAGCGGGCCTGGTCCCCCGGCCTCCTGAGGCGCCTCCCGCCGTCCTCGCCGACCTCGGTGTAGAGCCCCTCCAGCCTCGCCCTGTCGATCTCCTTCACGACGTTCTTGTGCAGGCCGGTCATGAGGGAGACGGACTTGAGGGTCTGCCCGAGCGAGAGCAGGTCGCGGACGTAGTTCAGCAGGGGCACGGTGACCCGGTGCCCCTCGGCCTTGAAGGGGACGTCGTCTATGCGGGTGTGGCCGGACGCGCACGCCCACCTCTGCCTCGAGACCACGACCCTGGTGCGGTCCATGCCCATGGGCAGGTGCCACAGCGTGACCGCGACCTCGCCGTGGCGCTCCATCGCCCCTCCGCAGCACGGGCAGACCATGGGCGCCGCGTCCGGCGCGACCAGCGCGCCGGGCACCGTGCGCACGGTCACGGGGGTCGGGCACGGCTTCTTGCCGGTGCCGAAGTTCACCACCTCGACCGACTCCTTTGGCTCGCCAGTCTGCACGAACCCCTCCATCTGCGACGGCAGCACGAGGAAGCCGGAGCTGGCCAGTCCCTCCCCGAGCTCGGAGGCGACCGCCTCCTGCAGCGGAGTCCGCTCGGCCTCGACGTGGAAAATGGGCGGCTGCTCGACGGCCATGGGTGGTACACTTGTCATCGCGGTTCATCCCTTCCGGAGTCTCGATTGTCGCGATGACAGATTCTAGGGGATGGCCGCTTTTTCGTCCATGCGAACGCTCGGGATTGAGCCTTCAGCCCACAGGTTTTAGGATTGACCCATAAAAAAGAGTCTTCTGTATCTTGGGTCGATGCAATCCACGCATGAGCGTCTTTAGGCACCCTCGGCTTCACCGCCCTCACGCCGTCCTCGCCTGCATGCGCTCCTCCTTGTTCCTCCGACGCGCCGTGGCCATGGCGAGCGAGACCCTCTGGTACTCGGCCGAGGGCTGGATCCGGTTGTGCAGGGGCACCACGATGTCGGAGCACCTGAGGTAGATCAGCGCCATCATGTTGTCCAGGTTGCGGAAGCCGCGCGCGACCTTGATCAGGGCCTTGATGGTCGTGTTGCAGGACTCGCTCTTGGAGCTGTTGGCCTGCAGTCGGACGGCGTTGACGATGTTCTCGCGGTGGCGGCCGATCTTCCCCGCGAGCCTCTCCATCGGCCCCATGCCGCACGACGAGGCGTCCGCCATCCACTCGTCGAGCTGCGCCGCGGCCTCGTCGGCGTCGCGCATGTGCAGGACGAGCCTGAGGCGCTCCTTGAGCTGGAAGGCCCGCCAGAGGTCCGGCTGCTCCGCCTCGATGAGGGCGACCATCTGGTCCTGGTTGGCCGTCCTGTTCTCCGGCGCGTGCCCGAGCGCGTGCCTGGCGCCCTTGATGGCCTTCCGCCTCCGCTCCAGCTCGTCGAGGGCGGCCTGGTGCTCCGGCGAGAGCGCGTCCCTCCCGGGCCTGCCGGGGC
>CACXZL010000439.1 GCA_902772085.1 uncultured Coriobacteriaceae bacterium
CTCGTCAGAGGTATGGTCTTGGACAATTACCAAGAACTCGTCGCCACCCGTGCGAAACACACGCTCCCGCCCGAATCTGTTTGCCAGAGCGCGCGCGGTCGACTGTATGAGCCAGTCGCCCGCTGCATGACCTTCCGAGTCGTTCTTCTGCTTGAGGCCGTCCACGTCGCCCACGATGAGGCCAAGCGAATGCCCTTCCCCATACAGGTCGGCGCCCATGGTCTCGAGCGCGTTGCGGTTCATCACGCCCGTGAGCTGGTCTGCAAAGGACATGCGGGCGAGCCGTATCGCCTCCTCCTTCTCGAAGTACACACAGTTGTAGCGGATGTTGAACCCGTTGTGGATCGCGACCATCATCTCGGCGCAGCTTTCGTAGCCGCATGCCGAGCAATTGACCTGCCGCGACTCCGCGTCGGGCTTGTGAAGCGACACGTAGATCCGTTCCGCCTCCTCCGCAGTCGGTATGCTCACGTTACAGGTGGCGCTTTGGTCAACAAACTCCACTTTGTACGAAGCGAGGTCCAAGTTGGCAAACTGCTCGTTGAGTCTCGCGAGACGCTCGGGAGGAGTCAGCGCTGGGTTCCAGGGTGAGTCCGCCCTCGTGCTCTGGCTCCCCGCACGTATGGCGGTGATGTTTGCGAGCCCCACTTCCTCGCTCTCGTGCTCGATGCGCGCCGTCCCCTCGATGCAGCCCTCTGTGCAGTTGAGCGCGTCCACCAAGGTAAACGGGAGGTCGTGAGAGAAGATCCCACGCTTGCCCCGCTCGAAGCGCTCGTACAGGTAGGTCTTGCCCGAGACGACGCGCACTGGGACGGAGTCTCCCAGCAGCCATCGCACGTTGTCGGCCAGACCTCCCGGTGCAGGATAGTACGATCCGAGCCCGTACTCGATGTCGTCGTAGTCACACTCCTCCTCGCTGAGGCTACCCCGTAGGCGCTCCACCAGCATGGGGAAGGTCACGTTGTAGCCCACGAGGTCAGGATAGCGATCGACCTCGAGCTTCTTGGCGATGCAGGGTCCGATGAATGCGAGCTTGTCGGTGATGCCGAGCTGCTCCCTGCAATACGTCGCAATGCACATGAGGGGGCTCTTTACGGGAAGGAGCCGCGGAATGAGCGAGGGCATCCAGTGCTCTATATAAGAGACTACGGTGGGACACGACGTGGATATGAACGAGGGGCTGTCGTGTCCGGCCTCCTCAAAGCACTTGAGGTATGCCCACGTGCAGATGTCGGCCCCGAGCGACACGGGGACGATGTGCCGCACGCCCATGCGCCTCAAGGTGCCAAACATCGCGCGATAGCTCATGGGATACTTGGCGGCAAACGACGGTGCGACGAGAATGCTTATGGGCTCCCCTACCCTCAGGTCGTCAAAGAACCGATCGGTGTCGTCTATGTACTGCCGCGCCCCGTGGGCACACACATCGACGCACGCGCCGCAGACGATGCACCGCTCGGCGTTGATCCGAATCGACGCCCTGCTCGGACCGCTCTTGCACACGCTTGCCCCAAACGAGCTGCAGATTCGCACGCACTTGTTGCATCCGATGCACTTCTCGTTGGTATAAATCAGCCCCTCCTGCATGGTACACCCCTTCCGTTTCACCTCATCTTTATTATATTATGCGAAAAAACTCATCGCTTCCACTCGCTCTAGCCAGTGGATAGGTAAAAGGGGCGCGACGACAAGGGGGAGGGCGCTCCATCTAGAAGCCGTCACCCCAACAAACGCCTCTGCACGCTGGCATTGCAGCAAAGAGCCGCCGCACTCTGAGGGTACGACCTATACCAAATTCGTACCCACCACGGAATGCAACGGCCCCAAGTTCAACAAAACCGCAGGTCAGAGAGCCTAGTCTAGGTCTGCTCCGTTGGTCTCGATGACCTTTTGGTACCAGTAGAAGCTCTTCTTGCGGCTGCGTGCTAGAGTGCCCTCGCCGGCGTTGTTCTTGTCCACGTACACGAAGCCGTAGCGCTTGTCCATCTCGCCCGAGGAGGCGGAAACGATGTCGATAGGCGCCCACATGGTGTAGCCGAGCAGGTTCACGCCGTCCTGCTCCACCGCGTCGATCATCGCGCGGATGTGCTCGCGCAGGTAGTCGATGCGGTAGGAGTCGTCCACGGACCCGTCCGCCTCGACCTTGTCATAGGCGCCGAAGCCGTTCTCCACGATCATGAGCGGCTGGTCGTAGCGCTCGTAGAACCAGTTCAGCGCGTAGCGCAGGCCCAACGGGTCGATGGGCCAGCCCCAGTCGCTCACCTTCAGGAACTCGTTCGGCACGATGTCGTTCGCAGACTCGCCCACGCCCGGGATGCCAGCCTCGTAGAAGTTGTAGTCGGGGTTGTCGTCGCGCGCGGACACGGCGAAGCTCATGTAGTACGAGAAGCCGATGTAGTCCACGACGCCCTCGCGCAGGACGGCCTTCTCCTCGTCAGTCAC
>CACXZL010000440.1 GCA_902772085.1 uncultured Coriobacteriaceae bacterium
GAATCCCACAGGGGTCGTATTCCTTGCCGTCGCGCATGCTGTAGTAGTGGTAGAGCACCGATTCCACGAACGCATTGATGCCCTGTCCGTCGCAGAAGCCATGGAACATGGAGAAGCACGTGACCTTGCCATCGCAGGTGAGGTCGAGCATATGGTAGTTGGTCTCGCGTCCGCCCACGGGGCGCAGCCACAGCCCGCGGCCTACCTCCATCGGGAGCGGGTCGGCGGCATAGTAGACGGCTCCACCCTCGATCTGGAAGGTGTCGGCAAGGTAGGGCATGCGCGCGATTGTGCGGTCCAGAGCCTTTTGCAGAAGGTCGGCGTCAACCTCGTCTGCGTGGGTGACCTCTACCACGTACAAGGGAATCTCTGCCGGAAGGTACACATAGGGAGAGGCGGAGAGCGCCATCTCCTTCCTCTTGAATGTCGGACGGCTGTCGCTCATAGTCTATCGAACTCCTATCACCAAGAAAGAACCTTTCACATCAAGATCGCCATTATATAGGAAGCCCGTACCGTGCTTGGATTTCCCTCTGATTCACCATGGCCGTCCGCTCGCTATCGTGGACGGCGCGTTCGAGGAGAGGAGAACGACCATGTCAGACGATCGGAAGGCGCGAGAGGAGGAGGTCTTCGGACAGGATCTCTCGATGGACGACCTCGACGCGGCGGCCGGCGGACGAAGAAAAAACGAATACAGGGACAACCAAGGCAATATTTGTTATGCACCGGCCGGCGTGGATCCCGACCCAGGCAACTGCAGCATGATAAACCGTCGCCAGATCTACGGCGGGGGCGGCTTCCCCAACTGCGCCGCGACGGTCGGAGACGGCAGCTGGTGCGGCACCAACGATGCCTGCAACAAGAACGCCGTCGAGTACTACGGCAAGAAGGACTGCGGCAAGGCCTGGCGGTAGGTTTGCGGAATCCCATTCGCCCTGCCCCACAACAACGGCCAAAAAACGGACGATGCCTGGCGAGGATGGGGGAGCGTGCCCTCTTCTCACCGGTACGGCACCCAGACGCTGGCGTTCCCCAAGCTCGTCATAGGTGCCAAATAAAAACCGTCTTACGGCTGCCAAGTGCCAAAAACCTGTCGCAATGGAGGATGGCGGACAGACGGTGGGCGGGTGTCGTCCGAGATCCCGGCCCTCTCCGCTGCGTCTTGGGCGTCATCCCGGGTAAGCCGCGATGCCGCGATGGCGATGCCTGCTCAGACTTCTCCACGGAGGCGGGCGGGCTCGGGCTAGGGGAGATGGATCTTGGGCAGGTACCTCGTGAGCCGCTCCGAAACGACGTAGGGAATCCCCTCCTCGCCGAGCACCTCGCAAGAGTCAACAAGGACGACGAGGGGTAGTTGGGGCGATATGCCACAAGGGATTTCGCTTCTTTTGCCAAAAGGTGCGGCTCCTTTGGACGTTCTGCGTGCGGTATGATTGCGTAAGTTTTCCTCGGATGAGAAAGGACGACCCATGCCGTTTGACTTCAAGAAGGAATACCGTGACCTATACCAGCCTAAGGCCAAACCGTCCATCGTGGAAGTGCCACCCATGCGATTCCTGGCAGTGGAAGGCGCGGGCGATCCCAACGACGAGGACGGGGAGTACAAGCACGCCCTCGAGCTTCTCTACGGCGTGGCCTACACCCTCAAGATGAGCCACAAGACCGAGCACGTCATCGACGGCTTCTATCAATACGTGGTGCCTCCCCTGGAAGGATTCTGGTGGCAGCCGGGCGTAAAGGGCGTCGACTACTCAAACAAGTCCTCGTTCAACTGGATCTCCGCCATACGGGTCCCCGAGTTCGTGGGCGAGGCCGACTTCGCCTGGGCCGTCGAGACGGCCACCGCAAAGAAGAGGCTCGACTTCTCCCCGGTGAAGCTCGTGGAGATCAGCGAGGGCCTGTGCGTGCAGTGCATGCACGTGGGTCCCTACGACAGCGAGCCGGCGACGGTCGACGCCATGCACGCCTTTGCCGAGGAGCAGGGCTACAAGTCCGACTTCTCAGACGCGCGACGACACCACGAGATCTACCTCTCCGACCCTCGCAAGGCGAACCCTGCGAAGTTGAGGACCGTGGTGAGGCATCCCGTGCGGCGGGCCTAGGGCAATTTGGGGTAGCGCCGCGCGGGCGTCCGGCATGGACCGACCGCAAGCGATACAACGGGGGCGTTGACAGAAGGGCGGCGCAACCATAGCTTGCGCTGTCTTGCACGTCTCGCGCATGCCGCCTGGCGGGGCGTCGGGACGTTGCGAGGAACGCTGCGCATGCGCTTGGTTGTGGTTCGCGGAAAAGATGAGGGCGCATCTCCCCATGCATGACACAATGGCAACAAGACGTAGGTCATCGGATGAGGGAGTGGTTTCGTATGTACGAGAAGCTTTTTGAGCCAGTGCGGATCAACGGCATGGAGGTGCCCAACCGTCTGGTGTTTGAACCGAT
>CACXZL010000441.1 GCA_902772085.1 uncultured Coriobacteriaceae bacterium
GTCGAGCGAGAGAAGCGCGAGATAGCCGAAGCAGCCAGAGCTGAGGGGCGGGCTGAGGAGCGGCGCGACATCGTTGCTGCGCTCGTCGGGAGCGGCAAGCTGACCCGCGAGGAGGCGGCAGAGCTCCTTGGGGTCAGCGTGGCCGAGCTCGACCAAGCGCTCGCGGAGCCTAAGCAATAACGTGCACCGGGAGCATATCTCCCCGCCCCTGAAGAAGGCAATTAAGGGGCGGGGCGTGTCTCCTACTCGATTACGCCACCCTTTTCGCGAATAGCGGTAACCACGCGGCGGTCGCGTTTGAGGGCACGGGAGGCTTCGCGCAGCTGCTCGCGCACGGCATCGTGACCCGTGCCGCCGTAGGTGGTACGGGCACGGGCAATGGCCTCGGGGTCAAGCTCGCCCACAATGTCGTCGCGGAAGACAGGCGAAGCCTTCTTGAACTCGTCGAGGGTCAGATCCTCAAGGCCCTTCTTGTGCTTCTCGCAGTACAGCACCAGCTCGCCCACAATCTCGTGCGCCTTGCGGAAGGGCACGCCACGTTTGGCAAGGTAGTCGGCCACATCGGTAGCCGCGGTAAAGCCCAGGCCGGCTTCGCGCAGCATCGTATCGGCATGCACGGTCCAGGTGTCGATCATTCCCTCCATGCAAATCATGGAATCACGCAGGGTGTCGAAGGCGTCGATGGCACCCTCCTTGCACTCTTGGAGGTCTTTGTTGTACGCAAGCGGCAGCGACTTCATCGTCACCAGCAGGCCCACAAGGTCGCCCACCACACGGCCGGTCTTACCACGCGTGAGCTCGGCAAAGTCGGGGTTCTTCTTCTGCGGCATGATGCTCGAGCCAGTGGCATAGCTGTCAGACAGCGTGATGAAGCCAAACTCGGTGGTGCTCCACAGCACGATCTCCTCGCACAGGCGCGAGAGGTGCATCATGCTCATGCTGCAGGCGTACTCAAGGTCGAGCAGGTAGTCGCGGTCACTCACCGCATCCATTGAGTTAGGCGAGGGACGGTCGAAGCCCAGAAGCTCGGTGGTGTAGAAGCGGTCAAGAGGGTAGGTGGTGCCAGCCAAGGCCGCAGAACCCAGCGGGTTGACGTCTGCCGCCTGGTAGGCGTCGTGCAGGCGCTTGAAGTCGCGCGTGAACATCCAGAAGTACGCGAGCAGGTGGTGCGAGAAGAGCACGGGCTGTGCATGCTGCATGTGCGTGTACCCGGGCATCACGGTGCCGAAGTTCTTGCGCGCGGCGCGCAGCACCACCTTGCGCAGCGAGTAGTTCTCCGTGAGCAGCGACGTGATGAGGTCCTTGGCGAGCAGGCGGATGTCGGTCGCCACCTGGTCGTTGCGCGAGCGCCCCGTGTGCAGGCGCGCGCCGGCCGCGCCGATGTCGTCGATGAGGGACCCCTCCACGGCCATGTGGATGTCCTCGTCGTTCACGTCCCACTTGAAGCGCCCGAGGTCGATCTCGTGCTTGATCTCCAGAAGCCCGACCTCGATGCGCTCGACGTCCGACTCCGAGAGCACGCCCTGCCGCGCGAGCATCTTCGCATGCGCGATCGAGCCCGCGATGTCCTGGCTGTACATCTTCTTGTCGACCTCGAGCGAGGCGCCAAAGCGCTGGGTGAACCTGTCAACGCTCTGTTCGAACCTGCCGGACCAGAGTGCCATCCTGTCGCCTTTCTCACGCCGCGCGCCCCGTCGGCGTGCGCCCCGCCGTCATCTGAATAGTAGCGAGCGCATCGCCCACCCGCAAAGGCCCGTCGGCCTACGCGGCCGCATGCTCCTTGTCCGCCGCGGCCTTCTGGCAACCGCACGCGTCGCCCTTGCCCTCGCACGCGCCGCCCTCGGCGGCCGTCCCGTCAATGTCAGCCACGTCCGCTGGGTCACCCTCCGCGGAGTCGCCGTCATTCGCCTCGCGAGAAGAGCCTAGGCCATCCCCCGCGACGCCGCCGCGCGCCGCCGGCCCCTGCTTGGTCGACCACGTCTTGCTCGGCAGGCTGTGCAGGTCGATGAAGCCCTTCGACGCGGTGCGGTCGAAGGTGTCGCCGTCGCCGTAGGTGGCGAGGCCGTACTCATAGAGCGAGTAGGCGCTCCTGCGGCCGATCACCGTGAGGCTGCCCTTGTAGAGCTTGGCCTTGACCTCGCCGGTCACGCACTTCTGCGTGTCGGCGCAGAACGCGTCGAGGGCCTCCTTCAGCTGCGAGAACCACAGGCCGTCATAGACGATCTTGGCCCACTGCTGGTCGATGCCGTGCTTGAACTGGAGCGTCGCGGCGTCGAGACAGAGCGTCTCCAGCGCGTGGTGCATGTTGATGAGCGCGAGCGACGCGGGGCACTCGTAGCACTCGTGGCTCTTGATGCCCACGACACGGTCCTCGATCATGTCGAGGCGGCCGTAGCCGTGCTTGCCGCAGATCTCGTTGAGCTTGACGATGA
>CACXZL010000442.1 GCA_902772085.1 uncultured Coriobacteriaceae bacterium
CCTCGCCTCGACAACCCCCTCTATCGCCTGACCGACGCCTGCATCGGATGCGGCACGTGCTCGCGCGTGTGTCCCATGCGCTCGATCACCATGGAAGACAACAGGCCCAGCTGGGATTACACCACCTGCGCGGGCTGTTACGCCTGCGTCCACGCATGCCCCAAGGCTGCCATCCGCTTCACCAAGTACCAGGAGCCCAACCCCGAGGTGCACTACCGCAATCCGCACGTGACGCTGGCGGACCTCATAAAAGCAGCCGGCTAACGCTAGAGAATGCGCAGATCGGCGAGCCTACACGAGCGCAAGCTCAATCTCGTCGAACCAAACACGTCACCCAATCCATTGCCCAGGCACGAGCCCGTGCCTGGGCAATGCCGGTGTCAGCCCACTTCCACTAGCGCTGTGCCCGTCGTGTCGTAGTCGGAAAGGGCAACGCTTCTGATGGCCGGATTGTCGTAGGTGTTGTAGTAGTAGGTGTTCGTGCGCGTGGACAGGCCGCCGGTGTAGACGGTTATCTCGTAGGCGCCGTCGAGCATCTTGGATGCGCCATCAATCATCGCGACACTTCCCAGCGTGTGGAACAGGCGTGACACGTTCTCGGCCTCGGTTTCCTTCTGCGGATAGAAGGCGTTGTGGTACGCGGCGCGCACGAAACGCGAAGGAGAGTAGCAGTCGCCGGGAATCCCGCGCATGCCGCTCCCAGTTCCGTAGGCCGAGAGCTCAGCAGCACGCCAGAAGACGGGGCCTTCAACTTCGGGAGAGCAGCCGATGTAGCTTCGGACGTTTTCCGCATGGTAGGCAAAACCGGGTTGGTTGGCTAAGACATCGAGTCCGTTGTCAAAGACCTGCATGCCCTGAGCCGTGTACTCCACCACGATGCTGCGATCAGCGTCGCCGATGATCCAATGCAGTAACGAGGACGGATAGCGATCGTTGATGGGCCTGTCCACGATGACCGTCTCGGCAAGAGCGGCCTTCACTTCATCCACCGTATGGAAGTTGGCAACCACCCACAGGGGGAACTCCCAGGCGCACACGTTGGTCTTGCCTTGCACCGGGGCGGATTCGTATTGGGCGTAGCCGGGAAAATTCAGGCCGGCAACGGCAAGGCCCGCATCGTTTGCGCAGTCAAAGTACAAAGGGGTGTTCTCAGCCACGATGCCCATGCCATAGACAGGCCGGCTAATTGCGTCGATGGCACCAAAGGGAGAATTGGGGCTCCAGCCAGTCGGAGTGATAACCACATGCTCGCCGTAGCCGCAGCTCCAGTCCAGGTTGCGCCCGAAGTACATGTTGCCTTGCCCATCTGTAAAGCGAATCCCCGTGCACATGGCAAGCTCCTCTCCGCTTGAAGCCATATTGGTGCTTAACCGTATTATCGCCCGTGTTGCAGTGGTCTTTCATTATGGCGCAAAAGATTGATTGAAGCGGGCGGGATACCTGATCGCAGCGCGACTAACCGAAGCTCGCCCCTCAATTGACCGATCGTCTATCACGGCAACCGAAATGCGAGGCGGTTACCTTACGAACCAGTGGACGAGGACTGGTCATCTGATTCTCTTGCTTCTCAACGTCATCGAGCATGCACGCTCGAACTCCTTGACGGCATCCTCTCGAAATCGGCGCGTGACGTCGTGGACGACACCGTGAGCTGGAAACGCTCAGTTGTGTCCCGTCCTTATGAGATGACTTTCCTGAACGGCCGCGAACGTCGTCACGACGCATGCCGGGATGGACGGCGCGACGACACCGAACGTCGGAATGGCAAAGAGGACGAGGAGTGCGACGAAACCAGCTACCTTGTTCACGACGGTGTGGGGCATAACCAAACGCTTCCTCATCACGAGCCCGCTCACCACATTCGCCACCTTCACGACGGCTATGAACGTGACCCACGCCCAGAGCCATGCGGGCGCAGCCACAGTCGGCAGAATCTTTGCGAGGCATATGACAGCAAGGGTGAGGTCCGCGATGCTGTCGAGCTTGGCGCCGAGCTCGGTTTCCGTCTTGGTGCTCCTCGCAACAAAGCCATCGAGCATGTCCGTCAGGCCGGCAGCGGCGTAGAGCACTAGGAAGGCCGGCGAGAGCGCCGGTGGCGCAAGCAGGGCCACGCTCAGGATGATCCGCAGCACGCTGAGTGCGTTCGCCATGGTCATCTTGTGTTTCATCGCATGCGCCATCCCCTCGCACTTCGAGTGCTGTCACTGCCGACTGGACGCTAGAGAATGCTCGGCCCAGCAAGCTTACACGAGTGCAAGCTCGATCTCGTCGAGCCCGTCGTCGACACGCGCGGCCCGACCGGTTACCCTAAAGCCCATTCTGCGGTACAACCGCCCCGCACGATCGTTGTTCTCGAGTATCCAGAGCATCGGGGTGCCCTCGCATTGTCCGATGGCGAACTCCAGCAGCTGCGTGCCGATGCCCCTTCCCT
>CACXZL010000443.1 GCA_902772085.1 uncultured Coriobacteriaceae bacterium
TCACGCCGTTGCCCGTATAGATGTCGCTCATCGAGACGTTGGGGATGCCCTTGAGCTGGTCGTATTGCATGATGGCCTTGCGTGCGGAGAAAAGACCGCGACTGTCTGAGTAGCCCTCGGTCTCACGCAGCTGACTCGCCATGTCCTGCACTACCTCGTCAGGCGTGCGGAAGCCAAACGGCGCAGGGTTGCCGATGTTCAATTTGAGGATGTGGATGCCGTCTTCCTCCATGCGCATGGCCTCGTCGAGCGCGGGCCCGCGCACGTCATAGGACACGTGGTCGAGCTTGCTGGACTTGTTGAACTTTCTCATGGCACTTGCCTCCTTTGTAGTGGGCTCTTGTTCAATTTCCCCCGTCACGTCCGACACGGCATCCTCTGCCACGGCCACATGGCGTGCGTCATCTTCCTGCGACTCGTTACCAAGAAGCCATTGCTGGGTCACCCCAAGCGCATCCGCAAGAAAGGCCAGCACATCTGTCCGCGGAGTGGTCTTGCCACTCACATACTGACTGAGCTGGCTTTTTCCGAGCTTCTGACCTCGCTCGGCGGCAATACGCAGCAGGTCAACCTGCTTGAGGCCTTTCTTGTCCATGGCCTCCCTGAGCCGAAGGGCAAACTTGTTTTGCATCGCATACTCCAAGAAGTTCAATTCTGCAGAACCGTAAATTGAACTTCATAGTAGCAGATTGAACTTCAAGTTCAATATCTGGAGCATATCTACACACATACGCACATGAGCGCATGTGGCTTTTCGCGGACCGACCAAGAATCAAACGGCCTGCCACCATGAGCGTCGTGTGCACGTCCGCAAAAGCCTGCCAAGCCGTACAACACGGCAAACAATTTCAGCAGACAACCCACGACCTACACTGCGTCGTAGAGGCGTAGCGCGCCAGGCAGTTCGCAGTCGCACACCGACGCCATCACGACGACGTTGTCGAGCTCGTCATGCTCGCAGCGGTCGCACGTCAGGGCATGTACGTGATCAAACTCCCCGCTCAGCGCCCCAACGATCTCCTTGAGCGGACCCGCATACTCCCCCTCCAGCGCAGTTATAACGTTTGTGAGATACACACCTGTCGACGTGAGGCAACCACGCACCACATGCAGCGCCTCCGCCGTCATGAGCGACTCCTCGGCAGCGCCCGCCGCAAAGCAGTCGTTCACTATCGCGTCGTAGCGCACCTCTTCGCACTGGCATTTCCGCAGGTGATCCAGCGCATCGTCGCACACCAGGCCTAGCCGTCCGCTACGTTGCGTGTCGTACTCCCGCATGAGTCGGTCCAAAAAGAAGTGCTTCCGCGCAATCTCCGTAATGCGAGGGTCGATCTCCACCACGTCGATGCGAGCGTCCGGATGCGCGGCGATCACCCGCTTGGGAAACGCATAGCCTCCCCCACCCAGCATGCAGACGTTTCGCACGGGAAGCCCCGTCCAAAAGATGCACTCGTAGAGCCCCAGGTACGGAAACGGCACCTCGCACCAGCGGTCGTCGAGGTAGGTTGCCGACTGGTAGGTTTCGTCGATGTCGAGCACCCGTATGCGCGCGTCGCCCCACGACGTCGTGTAGACCAACGCCGTACCAAACATCGTCTTGTATCGCTGCGCAAAGGCCCTGGCAAGCGTATCGCGCACGTCAGCGACAAAGCCCATGCTATGCCTCTTCCGCCGCCAGACGATCGCGCAGGCTCTGTGCAAACGCCTCGTCTCCGTGCGACAGCAGCGCGATCACGGCCTCGATCTCCGCCCTGCTGGGAGTCTTTGGCGCAATCTCCTGCGCGGGCAAAGGCGCGTCTTGAGGGTTCATCTCTATATGCGATGCGCGTACATGCAGCTGACGCGCAACGGGCATGCATGCATCCGCGAATTCCCGCTCGTTCGTGATCTTGTCAAACGCCTCCACGAGTGACGTTCCGTACTCGCCGCCCTCCATGCTCCGCAGCCAGTCGCGCGCGAAGGCGTAGCCATCCTTCGCCGAGCACATGGGCTCTGCGAACCTCTCGTGAAAAGCCTTGGAAAACCCCTCGTAGATGGCTTCTTCCGCAGAGCTCTGCGCGTCCCAGAGGAAGGGATTCCCATCCCTGCAAAAGGCATCCAAGCCCTTCGACGGCTTCTCCCAGTCGCGCCGGGCCGAGTCACAGGCCTCCTGAACGGCGTAGTAAGTGTTTACGTATATCACAAAGGCATCCCACTGTTCGTTCAGCATGATATCTCCTCGTAGTTGCATCGCACATACAAAGCGCCATTCTACCAAACCTCCGTTAGGCCAGCGTTGACATGGGCAACCCGAGATTAGGCGAGGTGACAGGTCACTTGTCTGGTCACGGCCCACGCCCCTAGCCCCTGCACATGCCAGCGAGAGGCGGCTCACGAAGCGAGCGCGGAACCATGATCGTCATCGGTGATATCGGCGTTCCTGC
>CACXZL010000444.1 GCA_902772085.1 uncultured Coriobacteriaceae bacterium
CGGCGTTGCCGAGATGTACCGGCCCTACATCGACGGTGAGCTCGAACTCGCGGAGTGCAACATGCGCGGTGCTGCCACGAAGTACGTTCAGAGCGACCATGACCGTCCGAGCACAGGTTCCTGTATCATGGGTAACTAGTCGCACGTTTGGCCAGCGATTCTTAGGGGAATCTATTATGTGCGCCTGAAGGTACTGTTTCGTGATGAAATAAGGTCGTGAATTGAGCCGAAGCCGCAAGGGAAAGAGAAAGCCGGGGCAGGGTTCCGCCGCCATCGCGTGGGATGAGCTTCGCTCGCAGCTGCCCGATGAGATGCGAGAGCGATTTGAGCATGTGCTCAGACGGTCTCTCGAGCGTCGCCTGCGGCTCATCGGGCAACTCGATACGAGCGTGGCCCCTCTCGTGGTGCGCAACCAAGCGGTGGGCGTATGGCGACGGCGCTATATGAAGGACCAGTCCAAGGCAGACAAGAAGCGTATGGGCTACGATCGTCTGCACCGTGAGCCCACGTACCTAGACATCGAGCGACCGCTTCCGTCCGATGTTGACGGCATGACGTTTGCCGAGGTGTGCAGCGCATATCGCGCAACGGAACCGAAGCTGGAGGGAACGTCTCTCGGCGAGTGGATGCGGTCGGTCGCGCAAAAGGTAAATGCTGAGACGGGACCGGCAGACGCTGTGCGAGAGCACATGGCGCGAACGGTCTGTGAAGCGGCACGCTCGCGGAGCTTCGGACCAGATGGCGATGGGGCGTACCTTCATCACGACCTGAGCCTCGCAAATGTAACCAGCAAGGAAGAGGCCGTGGCTCTTGTGCGACGATTGCATCTTGTGGAGGCCATTCTGCAAAAGCAGTATCGGGGCAAAGAGCCTTATCTTGTGGCTCGGGATGCCATTGCCGCGACGCTGGCCGACGAGCGCTGCGTGATGGCCATGAATGCGCTTGCGTGCGGACTGACGGGCGCAGAGCATCCTACGGACGCTATGCTCAAGCGGCTTGCCCGACAAGACGCCAGACACATCGAGGCGTACCTGCGTAGTATCGAGTTCGCAGAGCGTGCAGCAGAGGCGCTGCTGGCAAATCCGATCTACGGTGTGCAGTACCGTCAGGCGATAGAACTCAGGTTGCGCGTGCGAGAAAACGTGCCTCAGACGCCCATGGAGGCGTACCCGCTTGCTCGTACGATGCGGCGGCATATCACGCTGCACGTCGGACCCACCAATTCGGGAAAGACCCATGATGCCTTGCAGGCGCTTGCTGAGGCGGAGTCGGGCGTCTATCTCGGACCCTTGCGTCTGCTCGCTTACGAGCAGTTCATGAGGTTGAACCATATGGGATGTGTTTGTTCGCTTCTTACGGGTGAGGAGTCCATGGAGCTTGCCGGTGCGCGACATGTCTCCTCCACGGTGGAAATGGCAAACTACTACGAGCCCGTAGACGTCGCGGTCATCGACGAGGCTCAGATGATTGCCGACAAGAGCCGTGGGCATCACTGGACGGAGGCGCTGCTCGGCATCCCGGCGCGCGAGGTTCACGTATGCCTGGCACCTCATGCCGAGCGGGTCGTGCGAGAGCTGGTGGCGTTGTGCAAAGACGAGCTCGAGGTCGTGCGCCATGAGCGGCTGGTTCCGTTGCGACCAGACAAGGGCGGCTTTCGGATGCCGGAAGACGTGCAACCGGGTGACGCGCTCGTGGTATTCTCGCGCAAGTCCGTCCATGCGGTGGCGGCGCAGGTCGCGGCATGCGGCATGAGGGCCTCTGTCGTCTACGGAGCACTTCCGCATGACGTGCGACACGAAGAAGCGCGCAGGTTTCTCGACGGCGAGACAGACGTGGTAGTGGCAACCGATGCCATAGGCATGGGGATGAACCTGCCCATTCGACGCGTCGTGTTTGTGGAGCAGGAAAAGTTCGATGGGGTTTCCAAGCGCCCGTTGCGACCCGAGGAGATACAGCAGATAGCCGGTCGTGCAGGGCGCTTTGGTCGTTATGATGCGGGATATTATCAGTCCACGCGCCTTCGCAGGGAAATCACGCGCAAGTATGGCAAGGAGGTGCCCGCCATAGAGTCCATCCCCGTGGGCATTCCGGAAAACATCGCGCTCGTGCGTGATGCGACGCTCTCTGATTGCATTCGTCAGTGGATGGCGCTTGAGCAGCCCGCGCCGTTTCATCGCATCGACGTGACACGCGACATGGCGCTCATTGCCGAGGTGGAGAGGCGACTCGTTCCAGAGCGTCGTACCTGCACCGACGACAAGGTCCTCGTGATGGCCCTCGCCACCATGGCGTTTGACGAGCGCGACAAGGACCTGCATCGTACGTGGCAAAAGATGGTGGACGCTGAGCTTTCGGGCAGAGCGTTCGATTTCGACGTGCCGCCGGCTCCCGCACCAGATGCCAAGCTCATCGAGCTCGAGCAGCAGTACCGTTATTGTGACCTGCTCTATACCTATGCGCGGACGTTTGGCCATCCGGAACGGATAGAGTCTCTCGTGCGTTGCCGTACGTGCATATCCCATGCCATCATTGCCATACTTGGTGAAGATCATTCAGACGTGCAGAAGGGATAGGTCATCTTGCGTCTCTACGGCGTGCCATAGAACCGTGCAGACCCCTTACCCTTGCGCATGCCAGCAAGCGGCGACTCGCGAAGTGGGCGAACGAAGCGAGCACGGAGCAGCTTGCTGGTTGGCGTAAGGGCTAGGGGCATGAACGGTAACTGTCATAGTGTTTCGCTCGTGTGAAGAGGTGGGGCGCTCGCGTCATCTCACACCGCAACAGTGGTATAAATGCCTCATGAATTGCTAGTTTTCCCTCCAGCCTGGGACTGCTGCTTCTTTAGGCGCTTCCGCAAGCGAGCGGTTGCGCCCGTAACCCCTTTTGCAGCTGTATTGTTCGTATGTGTTTTGTTCCAGAAATGGAGATAGTCTTATGAAGCTTTCGTTCTCTACGATTGGTTGCCCCGCATACGCCTGGACCGACATCTACCCCATGGCAAAGGACCTGGGATTTGATGGCGTCGAGATTCGTGGCGTCGCCGGCAACGAGTTTGCACCAAACACCCAGCCGTTCATAGCGCGCATGCGCAACCGCACCCGTGCCCAGCTTGAGCGCATCGGTCTCGAGATCTCGTGCTTCTCGACGAGCTGCGAGCTCAT
>CACXZL010000445.1 GCA_902772085.1 uncultured Coriobacteriaceae bacterium
GGCGCCATGGACAAGCAACCGTTCAGTCCCGCAGGTACGAGGACTGTCTGAGTACGGCGATCGTCCATGGCACCAAAAGAACATGTCCGTCCTTCGAGGGAGGTTCTACAGGGAGGTTCTACAGGCGCTCGTCGATCTCGGCCATGATCATAGACACCTCGGCATCGGTGAGGTCGGCGTTTGCGACCTCGTAGTCGCGCTGGGCGCTGGAATACGTCTCGTCTGCCATGCGAAACGCAGCGGTCACCTCGTCGAGCGCGCTCTCGGCAGCAATCAATTCTGCACGCTTGGCCTCGATTTCCTGCTCTGCCCGCGCGATGAACTCGCGAGCGTCGGCAAGTTCCTTCGTGGCTCTTTGATGGACGTTGTACGCCGTGTCGACGCTGGAGGCGTTTCTCTTCTCACGATCCCTCAACAAGAGCAGCTTCTCTCGACTTACCTCGATGGAAGCCACGATGTTGCTGAGCTCATGGCGCCTCCCATCGAGATTGTCTGCCGCCGCCCTGCTCTCCCGACCATACCGCACTGCCTCTTCCTGCATGACCTGCAGATCCGACTGAGCCGCTGCGTTGCGATCTCCAGCCGCGACGGCCGCTTCTTCCAGCTTCTCCAGATTGGCCTTTGCCTCGGCCAGACGCGTCTCTTGGGCGGCAACGATCCTTTGGGTGTTTTCCCGTTCCTGCTGAGATTGCGCTATGGCTTCTTCCGCCTCTCTGAGTTCGCGTTCCGCTCGTGCGCGAGAGGCGTTTGCCTGGTCCAGCGAGGATGACGCGTTCTCGCATGATATCCTCAAGCGTATGACTTCCACGTCGGCATCTGCCAGCTGGGTGAGCGTACGGGCGTTTATCTCCATCGCTGCCGTGCGCACGTCCTGCGCAGCCGCGTATTCCGCGCGAAGATGCACGATCTTGTTCATCTCTTCTTCGTTGTCTTGTGCGCTCAGCGCAGCCTTCTGAAGCTTCTCCTCGGCACGGTCTGCAGCCGAGATCGCCGTCCGGAGATTCGCCTGGGCGTTCTCATAGGCCGCTTTCAGCTCCTTTGCCTGACTCTCTGCAGCTACTTGGGCTTCGCGCTTTTCCTCAAGAATCTGCGCCGCAGACTCAGACGCGACGACGGCCTTCTTCATCGCATCCTGCGCTCGTTGCACCTCGCGTTCGAGGGCGCCATAGTTTTGCGGCAAAGAGCTCTCGACCTTCCGGAACTTCTCGAGCTTCTCTTCCTCTCGGCGCACGTCCACCTTTGCATCGTCTATCATCCGCAGCGCGGCATCGAGGGCACGTTGCGCGTCGGTGGCCGCCTGCACGCGCTCGTCAAGTGTCGCCCGCGAGCTGACCTCGTTTACTCCCGTGCGCTCGAGGTTTTGCTCTGCGCCGCCCAGCAGTTCCTCAGCCTGGTCGCGCTCCACTTCGAGCTGGTGAAGGCTGTCCTCCGCCTCCACGCGTTGTTTCTGCGCAACCGACAAGGCCTCCTGCGTCGCCTGAAGCTCGAGAAGGGCGCGCTTGCAGGCCGCTTCGTTTGGCATGATAGCCTCACGCGTAAGCTTGAGTTTCGTTTGGAGCTCCAGGATCGCCTCTTTGCATGAGGCTTGGGCCTGCCTTGCCTGGTCCAACGCATCGCGTGCCTCGTTGAATCTGTCTCTCGCTTCATCTCGCACGGCCGAACGCTCCGCGACGACGACGCGAGCCTTCTCCACGATCGCTGCAGCCTCAGCATACGTCATGCCCATGGTACCCCCAATTCATCATCCTGCGTTTCATGAATAGCATACCAACTTTGTCGGAAAGATGCGTGAACGCACGAAGCTTTTTTGCAAACGACATCTAAGGTTATCACGCTCCCGCCCCCTGCGCTCAGCCAGCATCCGGCTCCGCGCTCGCTTCGCTCGCTCACTTCGTGAGTCGCCGGTTGCTGGCTGAGCGCAGGGGGCGGGAGCGTGAACGGGAACCAGCTACCTTTTATTACAACAAAGGCCGTCCCCCTCGTGCTTCTCTCACGAAGGGAACAGCCCATATCAACATACGACGGACCGCTCGGCTCGCTATGCGCGTCGAAGGCCAGTACCCACTCGCTCGATGCGCGGCGGCTCGATGCCCAAGACGGCTTCCTTCGTGACGACGACGCGCGAAACGGTAAGGTCACTGGGAAGGTCAAACATCACATCCTGCAGAACCCCCTCACAGATCGAGCGCAGACCGCGCGCACCCGTATGGCGCTCGATCGCCTTGCTTGCGATCTGGCGAAGAGACTCGTCGGTGAACTCCAAATCCACACCCTCGATCTGAAACATCCTCACGTACTGCTTCACCAATGCGTTTCGCGGAGCCGTCAGTATCTCTACGAGGTCGTCTTCCGTAAGCTCACGAGTGGAAGTGATTACGGGAATGCGCCCCACGAACTCGGGAATCATGCCAAACTTATGAA
>CACXZL010000446.1 GCA_902772085.1 uncultured Coriobacteriaceae bacterium
CGGCGCGGCGGCCCTGGGGCCGGTGGAGGACGTGAACGTTTCGATAGGCCGAAGCGTCGGATTCAACGGGGATGCCACGATCATGACGTACAATTCGCACGCCCGCGTCGAGATCGGCGACGAAAGCCTGTTCGGTCCTGGCGTGATGGTGTACCAGACCGCACCGCACAGCCTCTATCCAGCGATTCTGCTGATGGGCGTGGTCTGCGGCCTGCTCGGGTTTGTGCACAACCGCGGGATGTTCTTCGTTCAGGACCGTCTGTATGGGCCATTCGAGCGCTATTCACCATTCGTGCGCATGGCATTGCCGTTCCTGTTGGCAGGCGTCGTGGCCTTCGTGTGGCCTGACTTGCTCTGTGGCGGCGACGCCATCCTCGAGCGCTTGTCGGACGTGCGGGCGGAGACGCTTGCGACGCTCTGCGCCCTGCTTGTGGGCAAGTACGTCTTCACGGCATTGTGCTTCGGATCAGGCGCTCCGGGCGGCACGCTCTTTCCCCTCGTGGTGATGGGGGCGCTCATCGGCGCCATATACGGCATCTGCAGCTCGTCGATCGCCGGCGTGCCCGACCTCTATGAGAACGGCTTCGTGGTGCTTGGCGTCGCAGGGCTCTTCTCTGCGGTGATACAGGCACCGGTGACGGCCGTGGTGCTCGTCTTTGAGCTGACGGGAAGCCTCGAGGCGCTGCTGGCCACGTCGGTGGTGTCCATCGTCGCCTTCGTGGTGTCCACGCTGCTCAAAAACGACGCCTTCTACGAGCACCTCTACGCCCGCCTCATCGGTGGGCTGCACGTCTCGTCGGCGGGGGAGAGGTACCTGCAGGGACACCAGATCATACGCAACCACGTCGTGGGCGTGGGCTCTGCGGCCGACGGACGCCTCGTACGCGACGTGAGCTGGCCCGAGGGAGCGCTCGTGGTCACCATGCGCGAGGCGGGAAAGAAGAAGGTCGTGTCGGGCGACACCCGCATCACGGCCCTGAGCGAGCTCAGCGTGGTGATGGACGAGGTCGACGAGCAGAGGATCGAGCCGGAGCTGAAGCGCCTTCTCTCCCCCGAGGGGTAGGGTTTCCGCACGCGCTTCTTCGCCCCTCTCCCTGGCGTCAGCGGTCGCCGCTTTGGCATCGGCGCTTGCCTCCGTGGCGTCGGCGGTCCTTCCCCGTGGCGTCGGCGCTTGCTCTTCGTGGCACATAAAACGGCGGGTATGGACCTGTTCGTCACAGAACCATACCCGCGCCATTGTTTGGTGAAGTCAGATGGAGACGGTGAGAAGCATCCCGGAATCTTACTTGCTTGCGAAGACGACGGCCTCGAGGGGCTTGAGCGTGCCGACCGCGCCGTCCGCATGCGTGTCGAGCACCGCGTCGAGACCCTCTACCAGCGACGGGTCATAGCTGACATCGCCCTCGGTCCAGTTCGAGAGAATCACGGCCTTGTCGGTGCCGCAGGAGCGCTGGTACGCGTACACCTCCTCGCTGTCGCCCATGAGCTCGGTGTAGTCGCCGGCCACCAGCACGGGCAGGTCGCGCCGCACCCTCGCGAGCTCGCGATACCAGGCGAGCACGGAGTCCGCGTCGCCGTCCTGCACCTCCACGTTGCACGTCGTGTAGTCGTCATGCACGGGCAGCCACGGCGTGCCGGTGGTGAAGCCGGCGTTTTCCGTCGCGTCCCACTGCATGGGCGTTCGGGCATTGTCGCGGCTATGCCGATGCACCGCCTCGAGCGCCTCTTCCTCGGTCTTGCCAGCCTCAAGCGCCATCTCGTACTGGTTGTGGGAGGACACGTCGTTGTAGTCGTCAATGGACGGCCAGGCGACGTTTTGGTACCCCAGCTCCTCGCCTTGGAACACGAACGGCGTCCCGCGAAGCGTCTGCAACACGGTGCCGAGCATCTTCGCCCCCGCGATCTTGTTTGTCGCGTGGGGAAGGAGCTGGTCGGTGGAGCGCGCCTGGTCGTGGTTCTCGAAGTAGATGGGATACCAGCCGTTGGTCGCCGTCGCCGCCTGGCTGGCCGAAAGCGCGGCCTTGAGCTCCGTGAGCTTCCAGTCCACGGTCTCGTACCAGATTTCCTTGCCACCTTGCGGCACCAGGATGTGGCTGAACTCGAAGAGCATGTCGAAGACGCCCTTGTTGCCCACCCAGTCGCCAAGCTCGCTTGCCGGCACGCCGTTGGCCTCCGCGACGGCGAAGGCGTCGGTGCCGTCCATAACCTCGCGCTTGAACTCGCGCAAGAAGTCGAGGATGCCGGGCGTGTTTGCCGTGGCGTCATGGATGGAAGCCAAGCCGTCGGCGGCATCCGGCGTCCCGTCCGCAAGGTCGGCGGGCTTCTTTATATAGGTGACCGCGTCGATGCGGAAACCGCCCACGCCCTTGTCCAGCCAGAAGCGCGCCATGCGGACGAGCTCCTT
>CACXZL010000447.1 GCA_902772085.1 uncultured Coriobacteriaceae bacterium
GAGAGACATCCCGAAGTCAAGTGGCAGTCCGGCAGTAAGCCGACCAAGTTCAATCCCTTTAATAATGACGGCGGTTTTCTCCGTATTCAGGATGACAGGATCACGTTCGCTATGTTTGACGAGGTGAGAGACAACGAGTTTGCCAATGCGATGAGTGTAAAACGGTTCATGCGGAGACACAACACGACAATCCACATCCATCAGAGGGGCAACATGGTGATCGCCCACGAAAGTCAGACAGGGCGTGAAGGAATTGCCAAGTGCAGTCCTGAAGACAAGTTCGACTTCTATACAGGAGCCAAGCTTGCACTGGCTAGGCTGTATGGAGATGAATTTATACCGTTTGATGCGAAGAAGCCGGAAGTCACGATTGCAGAAGGTCATCTTTCCGTTAACAACCACGACCTTCAGGTCGTACCCGTTGTTCGGGACGAACGACTGGAAGTAGCAATACCCTCTCTCGACGGGCATCATCTTAGCGTGGCGTCTCGTATTCAGGAACTGTGGCACCTTTCTCAAGCGACTTACTAGCGTCTTAAAATCGTGTGTCGACTGGATTTTCGAATGCGCCTTATATGCTACGCTGGGGGTCGGATCGTATCCCCTCCCGAACATTCTCTTGGCGTAAGTGACGCCCTCCTTCGGCGACCTGATTATCCTGACATTGTTCGCCCCAGAACCGCAGCGCAGTTTCGCGACGAGCGGATATGTTGCCTCGCTCCTCAACCAGTCGACGCATTCCTCTCTTACGTAGAAGACCCAGCTGTCCGGAATCGGAGCCCCAACAGACTGGAAGGCATACATCTCCGCCACCTTGTCGTCGAAGTGCCAGCCCTCCTTCTGCGAGGGGAAGCATGTCAGTCCCAAGCTTTCGGCGACCCGTATCAGATTCCTCGCCTCCATAAGATCAGAGATGACGAAGTTGCTGTAGTTCCATATCAGGGCGCTGTAGTTACCTAGCTTCGACACTATATCGTAGTCGTAACAGTTCACGACCTCGAACGGAATGGCCATTTGCTCGCAGCACTCCACAAAGCGCGGGGTCCAGGACGTGTAATGAGAGAATACCTTCTTATTCTCACATATGGCTATTGGCTTTATGTTGTACCTCATAGGTTCTCCCTATACCACTCGATGGCGGCGGCGATACCACGGCGGAAGTCCCACTCGGGGTTGTAGCCGAGCAACTCGCGTGCCTTGGATATGTCAGCGTTGCTGTGACGGATGTCGCCTGCACGTGGGGGGCCGAATATCGGCTCGGCATCGACGCCGAGTGCCTCCGTGAGGCCGTGGTAAACGTCGATGAGGTACTCGCGTCCGCCATACGCGACGTTGAAGGCCTGGCCTGCCGCCTCCTCCGGCGCGAGACAAGCCTTCAGGTTCGCCTCAATCACGTTCTCGACGTAGGTGAAGTCGCGGCTCTGGCGGCCGTCGCCGTTTATGGTGGGGCGCTCGCCTTGCATCAGCTGGCGTATGAACCTGGGGATGACGGCGGCATAGGCCCCCTCGGGGTCCTGCCTGCGGCCGAAGACGTTGAAGTACCTGAGTCCGTAGGTGGGCAGCCCGTAGTGCATGGTGTACTGCTTGGCCCACTCCTCGTCGGCTCGCTTGGTCACGGCGTAGGGCGAGAGCAGGTTGCCCTCGCGGCCCTCCACCTTCGGGAGGTTCGGCTCGTCGCCGTAGACGGAGCTGCTGCTCGCGTAGACGAACCTCTTGACGTGGTTCCGCCTGGCTGCTTCGAGCATGTTCAGCGTGCCCTGGATGTTGTTCGCGCAGTAGAAGAGCGGCATCTCGATGGAACGGGGCACGCTTCCCCACGCGGCCTCGTGGAGGACGTAGTCCACACCCTCGCAGACCTCCATGCATGTTTCGAAATCCTTCACGTCGCCGAGCACGAACTCGTAGTTCGGGTCGTCCGCGAAAAGGTCGACGTTCGCTCGCTTGCCCGTGGACAGGTCGTCCAGGCAGCAGACGCGGTAGCCCATCCCGAGGATCGCCTCGCAGAGGTTCGAGCCGATGAAGCCGGCACCACCCGTGACGAGGAAGAGGCTCCCCTCGGGGAACTTGAGGTCCCTCCAGCCCATGCTATAGCCTCCAGTAGTCGTAGCCGGCGGCCTCGAGAGAGGCCTTGTCGAGCGTGCCCTTCACGTCGAGCAGTACCCTCGCGCCCTCGGAATATAGGCCGTCTAGGAAGGAGGGGGGCAGGTCCCTGAACCGCGCATGCGCGACCGCGAGGATGACGGCGTCGCATCCGGAGATGTTGCCAATGTCCGCGAGCTCCACGCCGTAGAGCCTCCTGGCCTCGTCGGCGTCCGCGGCGGGATCCGCCACGACGGGCTCGATGCCGAACTCGCGCAGCTCGTCCACGATGTCGATCACGCGGGTGTTCCTCGTGTCGGGGCA
>CACXZL010000448.1 GCA_902772085.1 uncultured Coriobacteriaceae bacterium
CGCCGACATCTCGCCGGCCACGACGCCGGCTGTCCGTTTGTGCGCGCGGAGATCCCGTGCGCGCGCCTTTCCGGACACGTGCGGCTCGATTCCGGAGGCGGGGCGTCCGTCTTCACGCGCGAATATCCCCTGCGCGCGCGAAGACGGACGAGTGGCTCTTCGCTACACCAGCTTGGCCGCTGCCTCCTTGAGGGCCTCCTCGGCCTCGTCGTCGGGCTCGAGGTTCGCAATGACGGTCGCCACTACGTTCGCGCCGGCGTCGCGCGCGTCCTCCGCCCAGGTCTCCATCCACTCGCCGGTCCCCCAGTCATAGGAGCCGAAGAGCGCGACGGGCTTGTCCGCCAGCCCGTCCTTGCAGTCGTTCCACAGCTCCTCGAAGTCGGGGTCGAGCTCCTCGTCGCCCATGGCAGGGCAGCCAAACGCAAGGGCGTCGTAGTTGGCGACCTGTGCCGCCGAGAATCCATCCCACTCGACGACCTCTCCCCCACAGGCCTCGGCCAAGATGTTGGCCATGGCTTCGGTGTTGCCCGTTTGCGACCAGTACACTATTGCCACACTCATGCTTGCTCCTCTCGAATAAAACAGCTTGTTTCTTCTAGCGTAGGTTGTAGAAGGCCTCGATGCCACCGTAGACGGCATCCTTGCCCAGCCTGTCCTCGATGCGCAGCAGCTGGTTGTACTTCGCGACACGGTCGGTGCGGCAGGGAGCGCCCGTCTTGATCTGGCCGGTGTTGAGACCGACGGCGATGTCGGCGATGGTGGAGTCCTCGGTCTCGCCCGACCGATGGCTCACGACGGCGGTGTAGCCCGCGCGCTTGGCCATCTCGATGGCATCGAGCGTCTCGGTGAGCGAGCCGATCTGGTTCACCTTGATGAGGATGGCGTTGGCGGAACGCTCCTCGATGCCACGCGAGAGCCGCTTGGTGTTTGTGACGAAGAAGTCGTCGCCAACGAGCTGGATCTTCTTGCCGAGGCGATCGGTGAGCTCCTTCCATCCTGCCCAGTCGTCCTGATCGAGCGCGTCCTCGATGGAGATGATCGGGAACTCGTCGGTGAGGGCGTCCCAGTAGTCGATGAGCTCGGAGGCGGAGAGGGTCAGGCCCTCGCCCTTGAGCTCATAGAGACCGGTCTCCTTGTTGTAGAGCTCGGAGACGGCCGGATCCATCGCAAACCGGAAGTCGCGGCCCAGCTCGAAACCGGCGTCCACGACGGCCTGGCTCATGTACTTGAGGGGGTCCTTGTTTGTCTTAAGATCGGGGGCGAAACCGCCCTCGTCACCCACGCCCGTGGAGAGCCCCGCCTTGGCGAGCTCGGACTTGAGCGTCGCGTAGACCTCGCAGCACCAGCGCAGCGCCTCGGAAAACGTCGGGGCGCCGACGGGCATGATCATAAACTCCTGGAAGTCCACGGTGTTGGTGGCATGGACGCCGCCGTTCATGATGTTCATCATGGGAACGGGCAGCGTGTGGCCGCCTGCCCCGCCGATGTAGCTGTATAGGGGAAGGTTCGCCGATGCCGCGGCGGCACGTGCGGTCGCAAGCGAGGCACCAAGGATGGCGTTCGCCCCGAAGTTGCCCTTGTTTGGCGTGCCATCGGCAGCAATCATGGTCTCGTCAACGAGGCGCTGGTCGCGGGCGTCGAGGCCGACGATGGCCTCCCTGATTTCTTTGTTTACGTGGCCGACGGCCGTAAGGGTACCCTTGCCGCCATAGCGAGCCTTGTCGCCGTCACGCAGCTCTACGGCCTCAAAGTCGCCGGTGGACGCACCAGACGGAACAAGGGCAGAAGCGAACGTCCCATCCTCGAGGGTTATCTCGACCTCGACCGTGGGATTGCCGCGCGAGTCCAGGACCTCGCGACCGTAGACGTTGGTGATCTTCGCCATGCTGGCTCCTTTCGTTTGTGTATGAGTTAGCGTTGTCTAACTCCTTTCGAGTCGTATGTTATCCTTGGTTAACTTATCTTTGGTCATCAATCCGACGAACGGAACGTCTTCACAATGTTTACTCATTCTAACTTTTCTAAGTTGCATCTGTCTAACTTCTGGTAAAGTACTTGTCGTCAGGAAAGAGGCGGGCGTAACGGTTCGCCTCACGATGGCAAGCCCAATCCGAAGGTCCCTCTCCCCTCTGGCCTTGGGCGCAATTGCACAGCGTCCGGTCCCCCAACCGGACAGGCACCCCGCTTCCACTCGGGGTGCTTTTTTGTGAACAAAGATCCGTAGACATCGTATGGCTGGACCGGACAAAAAAGCCGCTCTACTTGCGGCTCGTTGACATATGGGCAATGCTCAGGGATCGATCGGGGAATGCTCATTAATCTGTAACGCTCGTGAATCAGGTATGCCACTCCGGCTTCTCCGGCAGAAGCGACAGATCCGTGGGGTCAATCCCGAGCTTCC
>CACXZL010000449.1 GCA_902772085.1 uncultured Coriobacteriaceae bacterium
GGCAATATGCTCTTGGGTATATGGAATCATCAGTGACGAGCTGCACGTGCCTTCGTCGGAATACACCGAGATGCCCACGATATTGTATGAGAGCTTCGACACATCCAAAGGCGTGCGCCTCATGAAGTACAACACCGTTTGGTTGCCAAACGACGGGCGCGTGTGCGACACCAACGCCTACACGGGGTCGGAGTGGAACTGCCTGTATGTGACCTACGACAGCGACGCGGGAAGTCCCCTGGTCGTGCAGGAGGGAATGGACCTTTTCAGGGTGGAGACCGACCCCGCGCCGCCCACGGGATACGCGCCTGTGACGAGGTTCGGCGAGACAAGCGCCGCCGACCTGAACTACGGTGCGTACGAAGTGAGGGACGACAGGCACAACTACCTTTTCTGCACCACGCAGAAGTCCGTAGCCAGCATGGCCAGCGCGGGATCGTCTGACCAGAAGGGCACCAGCACAAGGGACGGGCTCTACATCGCCGACATTGTGCTGACGACGGCAAACACCGTCGAGCGCGCACGCGCGAAGATAATCGAGAAGGCAGGCGCTTGGAACATAGTCGACCGCAATCTGGGCACGGCGGAAAACCCCGTGTATATGGGCTATACCCTTACAAACAACGAGAAGGACGCGGTCACGGACATCCGCATGGTGGCCAAATGCGCCGAGCAAAGCTACACGTATGGCTCCGCGTCGTATGCCTGTGCCGGGACTGTACCGAGTGGCGACAGCCTGTACTACAGTAAGAGCCCACTCGTGGGGACGGCCATCCACTCAGACCTCTCGTTCGTAAGCAAGCCGTCGGAAGCTGGGGAGGGATGGGAGCCCGTGGTGTACGCATCAGGCGCGCCCGTGTACCTCTTTGGCTCTGGCAACAGTCGCTATGCGATGTACTTCGAGCCCAAGGAGAAGTTCACGAGCGGAGAGACGTACGTGGGCGGCATGGCGTTCCTCACTGCCACAAGGGCGGATTATTATGCAGATGGCGAGGAACGTTACAGCGGGTGGATAGAAGCGAGTGATGCGCAAAAGAAACAAGACGCCGTGGAGAATATGCTAAGCCTCACCACATGGCAAGACAGTAGCGTTGCCAATATAGATGGATCCCGCATAAACATGATGTCAGGTATCTCCTACAAAGAAACGCATAATGCAGATGTTTTAACCTTCGACCAATACATGTTCTTCATGTATTCGTTCACCCACAACCCCTACCGAGCGCTTTGCGATGCGTCGCTCTACGCGACCGGCACCAAAGACCCGTCCGGATTACCTTCAAGTCTTTCGAAAGTCATTCTGCTCAACAAGAACGGTGTCGAGCAGAACGTAACGGGAACGTATGTGCCTGCCGAGGAGATATTGTCGGAGCCGACGCGTTTTCTACTCGAAGCGCAGTCAGATACAACGGGAAACCACGCATACACGTACGCTGGGGCACGCTATAACCTCAAAGACTTCTATGTGCCGACGCAAAACGACGGCTCAAACGCCAGCTGGAAACGTTCGAAGCTACGCATGAGAGGACTGTATGTCCTGGGGCCGGTAGAGGGCATCGACCCTCTCAAGGCGTCCGACGTCGTTCTCTCCACGAAGCCCTATGACGCCACAAACGATGACGGCAACATAAGCACGAGCCTTCCAGCGGGCTGCTCCGCGCTCGACGGCAGCAGTCAGGAGGGCCAGACGTTCCATTCGGTGCAAGACATGAAGTACCCCTACAACCTGCCCGCCCAAAACCTGTCGTACCCTGCGTTCGAGGACAAAAACGGCAACAGCACCGCCAATAACTACGCAGAAGATAAAGCCGCGCCATCTGACCCTCTGTACCTGTACCTGCGCGGCACCGTGCGGCGCCCCAAGTACTATGGCGTGGGCGAGTGCGTTGCGAGGGGCAAATGGCGAGGTGATCCCCACCAACGTTTCTGCCGCGCGAGACGAGGCGTGGAACACCAAGGCAGAGGGCGACGAGGGCGCGGTCGGCAAGGATTACTTTATAAATGAAACATCCTACCTTGCCGTAAACCGCACCGACGACGTGAGCAAGGCGGTGCAGGGCTTCCTGCTGGTCGCGAAGAGCGTTGCAGAGCCGGGGACGGCACCCATAACCACCTTGGAGATAAAGGGCAAGACAGCGTATCACCTTCCCAGCGGTAGCCAGCCCATACCGACCGCAGACGGGATTTACTACCTGTACAACTCGCAGAATTCCGCCTCCCTACCTGGCGCGCCGATCTACGACGTGTCGGTGGACGACCAGGCGTTTGTCAGGGGCATGTCCACGATTC
This sequence comes from uncultured Coriobacteriaceae bacterium, assembly GCA_902772085.1. Classification (GTDB taxonomy): domain Bacteria; phylum Actinomycetota; class Coriobacteriia; order Coriobacteriales; family Atopobiaceae; genus RUG440. Next base: position 2,290 of record CACXZL010000449.1, read on the forward strand.
TGTGTGCAAACGAAGTTGGTGACCAGGCGCGCCCGTACGGCAATGCCAAGTTGCGCAACTTCATCCACTGCTCGTACAGAAAGAGCGACGCAGTCTACATGAATGCCCTGTACGTGGGCAAGGGCGATGACATGGATGCCGCGCTGCTCGACGCGATGGTGCAAGGCGCCACCGAAGCCGTCGCGGCAGACATTAGCGTCGAGAAGACGGGGAAAGAGGGGAACCCAAACAGGAAGTCCAATGACGGCTCCAGCAAGCACATGGTCATAGGGTATCGCACCATGTCGGCGACGAGGGAGCAGATAGCCCTGCACAAGCGTACCGCCGGAACGAGCGCGGATCCGCTGAGGGAGGCGATTCGCGACGTCGTCATCACCGTGGGCGAGCCGATGCAGGAGACGCTCGTGCACAACGGCGTGGTGTACAAGCCCGTGAGCCGGACGAACCTCAACGAGGGGGCGGCCGCCCCACCCCTGTACCTCTACGAGTGCATGGACCACTACACCATCGCATACAACGCCAACGGCGCAAACGCAAAGAAGCTCGTCGTACCGAGCCTGCAGTCCAAGTTCTCCAGCCCCATTACCAAGATCGGCATGGCACGAGGTGACCGCGTACCGTACAACGAAGAGCTCATTTGGAGCATTGAGCAGGAAGGTGACAAGTTTGTGGCATGGGAGAACGTGCTTTCCACCAAGGGCCAGAAGACGGACCTCAACTACGGAATCATTACCGCAGACGGTTGGAAAGACCTCGGATCGAAGGTGACGTTTGACTGGGATGCCGAGTCTGAGTGGGAGGCCGAGGTCGATGTCGAAAAGAGAGAAGAAAAGAGAAAAGAGGAGATCGCCAACGAAAACATCGTCCCCATATCCTTCGTGGACAACCGCCGCTACCTCTTCGTGCACCGCGAAAACAACAGCGTGAAGCCAGGTGCCGAGATCACCGGCGGGTTCGTGACCGACACCGAGGCCGTGGGCAGGCTCTACGGCGTCCACGAGTAGGGAGGACAAGATGACGATCGTCTCGCACTGGCATCGACAGCCTGAAGAAAGATGTGCCTCTCGTGGATTCAGACTAGCTGTGCTTATGACCGCGTTTGCGGCGAGCGTCGTGGCCACGCTGCTTGCGCCCGCTATGGCGCTGGCCAACGAGCCGAAGGTCGTGCGGAACCAGGGATGGCCGAGTACGCGCACCGACTACACGGTGAAGGTGGATGTGGAGGTGACCTCCGACGCCGACGGTTGGAACGATGCCTATATACACATCAACGGCATCTATGGCAATGGCAAGTACCGTGACGGAGTAGGCGAGAGGAAGTACGACAACATGGCGTCCTCCTTCGACGACGATGCGCACTTGATAGCGTGCCTGGTCGCACTCGTAGTAGCGGAAATCGCCGCACCAGTCGGTCTGAACTCTCGCAACCTCGTTTCCCTGTTCGTCAGATATGGTCACATCTGCGCCGATGATGACTTCGTTGATGCTTCTATCAACGATTGTCCCGGCTATCCAACGCTTGGGAACGTTCAGGTAGTACACATGGGAGCCAGGTGCGTGCGAGGCGCGTGCGATTTCGTCGGCATCCCCGTCCTCGTCGATGAAGCGCAATGCCCCCGTCGAACAGGCGTCGACGCACCGCGGCTCGTTCCATCCGTTTTGCAACAGATGGGCGCAACCTGTACACTTCTGGGAAATGGCCAGATCATCGTTCCAGAACACGAAACCATGCGGGCACAAATCCGCGAGATCCGAACGACCGCGAGCAGCATCGGGGTCGATAACGACAAACCCGTACTCGTTGCGGCTCACACATTCGGGTGCCGCCTCGAGCAAGGGGCACTCGTCGCAGTTGCCGCAGAACGACG
>CACXZL010000450.1 GCA_902772085.1 uncultured Coriobacteriaceae bacterium
CGGCGGTGTGTCACGAGTAGTTCATCGTAGTATGCTCTATTGAGGACGCCGGTGAGGCCATCGGTCTTTGCCTCATGCTGAAGGTTTTGCGTCTGAATATAGTTCTTTTCGTACATGGTGTTGTATGTGGTCGTGCGATAGCGTAGCTCACGAGCGCCGCCTGGTGTGAGTGGCTCGCCTTTGCGGATGCTTTTCTCATGCAGCGCGATCGGTCTTAGAAGGAGGTAGTTGATTGCGACGGTAAGGAAGAGAATCGCGCTGAGAAGTAGGATGACGCTTACTCGCATCGCCGTGAGGTAGACGCCGAGCTGCGCGTCGATGCGCAGCAGATCCTCTCGCAGACTTCCCACCAAAAGACTCGAAGAAGACTGCACCCGCTCACGTATGGCGAGCTTTCTGCTTGTGTATTCAATCGTGCGCGAGCGTGCGCTTCTGCTCGGGCGAAAGCGAGGACTCCTGCGGGCTGAGCTCCACTTGAGCGAAGGGCTCCGGTATGGATGACGTTCCGTACGAGTCGGCCGCAAGCCTCATGGCACGTATCTCTACGCGCGACAGATCGTCGGAGTAGCGTACGGCCTCTTCGAGCGCGGCGGTCGCCTCCTCGCTCGACGCAGCCTTCCTCAGCTCTTCGACCGCGTTCTCCCTGCGGTGATACGTTTGCAGCTCCGCAAGGTAGCCATCCATAAACTGCCGGTCGCCAGAGTTTACGTATTGGCGTACCTGCTCGGTGAGATAGTCCGACGCGTCCATGAGGTCTTGCGTGGCACGTTGGCATTGATCGTATGCCGCGCTCTTCTCCCCGGATTTCCCGTAGGTCTTGAGTGCCTCCTGCATGGTGTAGAGGACAACGATTGCCAGCAAGAAGGACAGGATGACCGCGACGGTAACGATGGCGCGCATGCTAGGAGCAAATCCGCGTATCTTGCCGCTCTGTTTCGATTCCTTCTGACCTATATCACCTGAACGTCCGAACATGGTAGTTCACCCATCGCTCTTCTCGATATCCGACAATGACCTTCGATCAGGCTTCTCCCATTCCTCGAGACTGGCTTTCTCCGCCTCACGCTCTTTTGTGCGCAAAGCCTCTCGGAAGCCTTGGAGGGGGTCAAACGGTGAGAAGATCTTTGCACGGTCCTCTAGGGGCATGCGCCTTCTTCCACCGTACGTGGTCTCAGTCCGATTGTCCACTGGCATGTCCTCCAATCTGCCTGTTTCTCTCGCGTGCGGTGGCTTCGGGCAAGAGGTCTATGCCTTTGAGGAGCGAGTTCTTGCCAAATCTCTCCTTGATGGCATTCACGGTCTGCTGACGTTTGTGCTCCTGCTCGAGGGCGGCGGGATTGGAAAACAAATCCATCTGCACGCCTGGAGCGTCGTCGTCTATCACACCGTCGAGTGTGACGCTGAGACGGTGAACCATGCGGTTTCTCGATATGTGCGTATCATAAAGGTGCAGTACGCCATCGAGGACTTGTGATCGAGAACTCGTGGGGCTTATGAAGCGAAGCGTCCCTCCATCCGAAGGAGCGCCCCACCAGTAATGCTCGCCACCTGTCGCGCGGAGCTGCGCCCTCTCCTCTGGCGTGAGACCGTATCCAGCCCAAATCACCACGGAAGAGGCGGCTTTGCGCTTTACCACCAGCTCGAGTGCGACCGTCTCTGCCATTTCCTTGATCACCGTGCGGGCTTGTTTGAACGTATAGTCACAACCGAAGACCTGCGCATTTGTGAGGCAATGCGTCTGCGGCCTATAGGCTTTGATGTGACGCATCTCTACGGGCTCTATACCCCACGCATGGTCGATGAGAATCTCCGCGTCTATGCCAAGGGCGTCAAATATCGGACCAGTTGGAGCTATGGCAAGCTGGCCCATGGTGTAAATCCCAAGTTCGGCGAGACGGCGTGCGGTGCCGGCACCCACACGCCAGAAGTCCGTAAGGGGGCGATGCCCCCACAGCTCTCTGCGATAGCTCTCCTCCGTGAGCTCGCCAAAGAAATCAGGGCTATGCTTTGCGGTGATATCAAGTGCCACCTTTGCCAGATAGAGATTGGGACCGACCCCACACGTGGCAGGAATACCCGTCTTTTCTACCACGTCTTCGCGTATGCGCTCTCCGAGCTCTCGTGCGCTCATGCCGTAAAGCGAGAGATAGGGAGTGACGTCAAAGAATGCCTCGTCGATGGAGTACACATGGATGTCGTCCTTGCTCATCCAACTAAGGTAGATGCTATAGATCTCTGCAGATACCTCTATGTAGCGCGCCATGCGAGGCTTGGCCATGATGTAGTGCATGGTTTTGGGAATCTCAAACACACGACAGCGATTGCGGACTCCCTTGGCCTTGAGTGACGGAGAGACCGCAAGGCAGATGGTTTTTTCCGTACGTGTGGGATCGGCCACCACGAGGTCGGTCGTCAGAGGGTCAAGGCTTCTGTCCACGCATTCGACGCTGGCATAGAAGCTCTTGAGGTCTATGCATAGGTACTGCTTCTCTTTGATTCCCATCATGCGAACAATAGTACCACTTTTCACGACAAAAGAAGGGCGCGCGAAAGGAGTCGTTATCCCTTTCGCGCGCCATTCTTAAACAAGGTGATATGGTCTAGTTGCGGTCGCGCACGGCTATGTCGGCAACGGCCTTTGCGACGACGTCCGCCACGGTCTTGTTGAGCGCGGAGGGAATGACGTAGTCGG
>CACXZL010000451.1 GCA_902772085.1 uncultured Coriobacteriaceae bacterium
CCGCTGGCTTGTTTCCTGCTCTTCCTGGAAGTCCTGATGTCGGATGATGGCTTCGTGAGATTCGTAGTGCTCTTGTTCGAAGCCGCGATCGTGTTTGTGTGCACGGTGCCTCTGCTCGCCACATATGCCTTGAGGCTGAAGGCGCATGGCGTACGTGTGGGAGAGTTCGCACGAAAGCTTTGGCCACTGGTGAAGGAGAATTTCGTGATAGGCTCCGTCATCGATGCGGTGCCCTACAATACGCGTTACTGCGCCAAGGTTTACGACTTCTCACGGAGCCGACTCGAGAAGGAGCTTCCCGTTTTGGCGCAGACCAGCTTGGATGGCAACTGCTTCATCCTCATGTTGCTCGCCACGATTTTCATCTTCATCGTCAATTGCCCGGTTTCGGGTCTCAACGTCGCGGTCATCGCCCTCATCGTGCTGTTCTTATCGTTCGGTGCCCCCAACCAGCCCGGCTCCATCCTCATCGGCATGCTCATTATCTTGACGTATCTCAATTCCAGCGCTGCCGTCTATATGGCGCTGTGTTTCGAGCTTTTCTGTGGCAGCCTCCAAAACATCTTGAACGTCATCAGCAGCATCGTGATGGTCACCGAGGGTGTGAGCAGAGACACGCAGGTTTGAGGGTGTGGCAGTCGCGTCCGCACCTCCTTCTCTGCACACTCATACCGCTTGTGAGCTTGTCACCGCGATTAGCTCGCTTCATGTCACGCTGAGAGATGCACCGTTGTTCAGAGACAAAGGGCAAAAAACGCTCTCCGATACGTTATTATGGAATCGTAATGCAAGCGATCGATCAAGGAGGTGCGCCGTGGCGCAGGACGATGACGCAAAGAAGCCCAAAGACATCAAGTCGGCCGAACGGGTCGTAGACAGGGCATTTACCACCGGAAAGGTCGACCGGGCCTACATCACGAGGCAAGCCCAGCTCGACGCTGCCGAGGCGGTGGCCATGGCGGGCATAGCCATGGAGTCGGATGAGGAGGCAGACGAGGCGACGAAGCTCGCCATCATCGCAAACGGCCTCGGCAACCGCGAGAAGGCGAAGGCCGCCCGGGAGCGGGAGCGCCTGGCTCGCAAGAAGGCGAAGGACGACCACAAGGCCGCAACGAAGTCGGCAAAGCAGGCGTACGAGGCCATCAAGTTCAGCGACCCCAACTCGCTGGGCTTCTTGAGATTCGTTCAGGTCTTCTTCCTCCTGCATATCGTGTTTACGCTCATAGGACTGCTCCTCACGTCCCGTGACACGATCGTCTACGACCTTTCGACCATCGTCGACTGGATCATGGTGATACTGGAGGCCGTGGCGTTCTACTTCTTCTGGAACCGCTACAAGCTGGCGAGGCCACTCGTCATCGCCATCGCGGGCGTAGGAATCGCCGCCAGCGCGCTGGACATGGTGATCACTGATAATTACAGCTTCGGTCGCCTGCTTCACGATTGCTGGTTCTATATCTTCCTCATCTTCTACTTCATCTTCTCGGACCGCGTGAAGGCCACGCTGGTGAACGACCTGTCGAGCGACAAGGGAGCCGAGGATGACGAGGAGCTGGTGATAGACCGCCGGGGCTGGCCGTTCTACCGCAACCTCATCATGTACTTCTTCGTGTTTTCCGTCCTGGGGCACTGGCTCGAGGCAGCGTACTGCCAGCTCATCCGCCTCGGCATCGCACCTGGAGAGTTCCATCCGGAAAACACCATGCTCTGGCGCGACTGGTTCTACCCCTTTCCCATGCACGGCACGGCGGTCGTCATCATAGCCGTCTCGCTCTACCCTCTCCTGATGTGGCTCAAGAAGAGGTTCACGAACCGCCTCATCCCGTACGTTATCAGCTACTTCGCAAACGTGGCCCTCGTGACGGTCATTGAGTTCGTGGGCGGGCTGATGTTCAACTCCAAGCTCGAGAACTGGGACTACACAAACATGCCCTTCAACTTCATGGGCCAGGTATGCCTCACCAACTCGTTGCTCTTCGGTGTCGCGGCCTCCGTCATCGCGTGGTGGGTCTACCCCATGCTCGAGCGGTCCATCGCACGCGTCCGCCCCGCCACGATGAACATCGTCTTCGTCGTTGTCGTCATCGCAGGAGGCATACTCTTCTCCCTCTATGCCATCGCTCCCCCGGAGGGCATCGACCTGGGCAAGGCCAGCACGCAGGTGGCAGAGATGAAGATCGAGAGCGAGAGACTGGACATCAAGATTGAATCCGAGAGCGTAATCGATAGCCTTGATGATCTCCGCAAAGAGATCGAAAAGTCGAAATACGTCAGCGATGAGGACCGAAAAGACCTGTTGGAGCGTGTCGAAAAGCTGACCAACGAGTCGAAGGAGCTCGACGAGAAGGTCGAATCCCTCAGCGCATCCGCCGACAAACCCGCC
>CACXZL010000452.1 GCA_902772085.1 uncultured Coriobacteriaceae bacterium
GGCGTCTCCACGGTGCTTGATCGCGAGGCGCTGAATACCCTCGTCGTGAAGCTCACCAAGGCAAACTGCGGTCGCTGCTCAAACAACTGCCTGCTTACCATCAACGACTTCGGTGGAGGCCGTCGCTTCATTACCGGCAATCGTTGCGAGAAGGGCTCAGGTCGATCGCGCAAGAGTAAGGTGGAAGCGCCGAACCTCTTCAAGAAGAAGAACGAGTTGCTCTACAACCGTCCCACGCTCTCGCCCGAGGAGGCCCCACGCGGTACCGTGGGCATCCCCCGTGCGCTCAACATGTACGAGAACTACCCCTTCTGGCATGCCTTCTTTACGGAGCTGGGCTTCTCCGTGGTCTTGTCGGACCAATCTACCAAGCGCATCTACGAGGCGGGCATAGAGTCCATGCCGAGCGAGTCGGTGTGCTATCCGGCCAAGCTCAGCCATGGTCACGTCATGAACCTGCTCGCCAAAGACGTCGACTTCATCTGGATGCCGTGCATTCGCTGGGAGCGCGAAGAAGACAAGGGCGCCACAAACCACTACAATTGCCCCATCGTGATGAGTTACCCGCAGGCTCTTGAGCTCAACGTGGATGAGCTGAGTGCTCCCAACGTGCAGTACATGGCGCCTTTCTTGCCCTACGACAAGAAAAAAGACCTCAAGCGCCGACTGTACGAGCTCGTGGCGGAGCAGCGCAGGGCAGATGCGGCCCAGGGCAAAGGGCGCTTTAAGGGTGAGCCCATCACGCGGCGCCAGATAAGCGACGCCGTCGATGCCGCGTGGAGGGCCGACGAGGAGTTCAAGGACACCATGCATCGCTTGGGTGACGAGGCGCTTGCGTGGATGGAGGAGCATGATGCCCATGGTATCGTGATCGCGGGGCGTCCATACCACAACGATCCCGAGATCAACCACGCCATTCCCGAGCTGGTAAACAGCTTCGGCTTTGCCGTGCTCACCGAAGACAGCATCGCGCACAAGATGGAGCCCGAGCGTCCCATCCGCGTGGTGGACCAGTGGATGTATCACTCGCGTCTGTACCGCGCAGCTCGATTCGTATCTACGCGCAACGACCTCGACCTTATTCAGCTCAACAGCTTCGGTTGCGGTCTTGATGCTCTCACGACCGACCAGGTGCAGGAGATTCTGGAGGCCAGCGGCAAGGTCTATACCGTGCTGAAGATAGACGAGGTTTCAAACTTGGGTGCCGCTCGCATCCGCATCCGGTCGCTCATGGCCGCCCTTGAGGAGGAGCGCGAAGAGCTCGAGCGAAAGGTCGCGTCTGGTGAGGAGGCGGAAGTCGAGCCGCCTTCCGTGCACATGGCCGATGGTTCGCTTGAAAGCGTGCGCACGACCAATCTGAGTCGTCGTCCCCCGGTGTATCGTAAGTCTGCCAGCGCGGCGTTTCCGAAGGTGCGCTACACCAAGGAGATGCAAAAAGCTGGCTATACCATCCTTGCGCCGCAGATGTCGCCGATTCACTTTGAGATGATAGAGGCGGTGCTGAGGCACGATGGGTACAACTTGGTGCTTCTGCCCTCAGTGGACCACGGCGCGGTGGACGCGGGCTTGAAGTACGTAAACAACGACATCTGCTATCCCTCCATCCTCGTGACGGGTCAGCTCATAAACGCGGTGCTTTCGGGCAAATACGACCTCACGCGTACGGCCGTGCTCATCTCGCAGACCGGAGGCGGATGTCGTGCGACGAACTATATCGCGCTTATTCGCAAGGCGCTCAAGGACTCGGGTCATCCCGAGGTGCCGGTCATCTCGCTTTCTGTGGCGGGCGGTCTCGATGAGGACAATCCTGGTTTCAAAGTCTTGAAACCAAAGCTACTGATGGGCGCCATATATGCGCTGCTGTATGGTGACCTCATCATGCAGTGCCTCTATCGTGTGCGTCCTTATGAGGCGGCACCAGGCGCTGCGGATGCGCTCTATGGCGAGTTTATGGCTCGTGCAAAGATACAGATTCCCAAGGCCTCGCGTAAGGCTTTCTACAGGCTCTGCCAAGACACGGTAGACGCCTTCGATGCGCTGCCGCTGGTAAACGACCGCTCGAAGCCGCGCGTGGGCGTGGTGGGCGAGATCTTGGTGAAGTTCCATCCCACGGCAAACAACGACGTAGTGCGCGTCATCGAGGCCGAGGGCTGTGAGGCAAACGTGCCGGGACTCGTGGACTTCTTCCTCTTTGGCACGACGAACCAGATCAACCTCAAGCACGAGCTGGGGACCAAGGCGCAGAAGCGCCTCACGCACGGCATCGGCATTGCCGCCATCGATGCGCTGCGCAAACCCATAAATGAAATGCTCGAGAAGAGCGAGCGCTTCGAGCCATACACCCAGATCTATGAGCTGGGAAAGAAAGCCGAGGGCTGGTTGCTCACCGCCGAGATGATCGAGCTCATCGAGACGGGAACCCCAAACATCGTCTGCGCGTCTCCTTTTGCGTGCCTGCCAAACCACGTGGTGGGGAAGAGCGTCATCAAGCGCCTACGTCAGATGCATCCGGAGAGCAACATCGTGGCCGTGGATTACGATCCCGGTGCGAGCGAGGTGAACCAGCTGAACCGCATAAAGCTCATGATTTCCGTTGCAAAGGAAAACATGCGCGAAGGTCGCAACTTCGAGCTCGAAGGCGACCAGATCGCAGACAACGTCTTTGATGGCATCGAGCGCGAACTCGCCAAGGCGGGTCTGTAATCAGCAAGAGGGGCGGGGTGACAAAAGGGCTTGGTCCCTTCGACACCCCCATCCCTCTCGCCATCGGCCTCTACTCGGCAAGCAGGTGACGTCGTACGGCGGAGAGTTCGTTGGCAGTGACGCCGCATGACAAGAGGTAGCTCTCTGTCGTGCCATACCCCTCCTTGAGGCGGTCGAGCACGGTGGTGATGGCCTCGAGGCGTAAGTCAAGCTCGTAGGAGAC
>CACXZL010000453.1 GCA_902772085.1 uncultured Coriobacteriaceae bacterium
ACCTCCTGGAGGTCCCTCGGTGACAGCCACTCTGGTCTGTCGGACAGAGGCGAGTTGTCTCTGAGCGATGACGCTCCCGTTGCGATCTTGTCCATCCGCTCCTCACCTCCATCACACAGCGGACTTCAGCATCTCGACCAGTTTCTCGGGTGGCAGCTGTGCGAGGAGAGTTCCGATGAGCTCCTTGGACACGCCGATGTTGCTGTCGCTCTGGAGTGCCGGGGCGGGGGCTGCGGGCTGCGCAGGAACTGTTTGCGGTGCCGGCACGGCCGGCCTTGAAGTCGTCTCCATGCTCCTTCCGCTGAGCATGTCGCCGACCATCTCCGCCGCGGCCTCGTCGTTCGAGGGGATGGCGTGCGCGTAGACGTCCATGGTGAGGCTTGCGCTCGAGTGCCCCAGCCGGTGCTGGACGGTCTTGATGTCCGCTCCCTTGCCGATGAGAAGCGTGGCCTGCGTGTGCCTGAGCTCGTGGAAGTTGAAACCGACGTAGGTCTGCCTGGTGACGTCGCAGCCGACGTTCGGCATGTATTGGGTCACCTCCTCGTAGCGTCCGAGTCCGTGCTCCACGAAGAACTGCCTGCGCCAGCGGGAGAACGAGTTGGGGTCGATGAGTCCGTAGGTGCTCGAGGTGCAGACGGGCGTCTCGTGGCCCTGGTCCATCCCCTGCACCTCCATCTCGCGGGCCTGCTGCGCCTTCCACTCCTTGAGAAACAGCACAGTGCCGTCGTCAATGCCGATCCAGCGCATGGACTTCTCGCTCTTGGGGGCGCGGAGCTTCTTGTCGTGGGCCCACTGCTGCCCCACGAAAATCCTCTTCCGCCTGAAGTCGACGTCCTTCCACATGAGGCCGAGCGCCTCGCCACGGCGGACGCCGGTGGCCAGCGCGAGCCAGACCGCCACGATATGTCCCGTCCTCTTCTCCGAACGGAGGTCGGAGGCGAGCCTCACGGCCTGCTCGAGGGAGAGAGCGTGCCGCTCCCTGCGCTTCTGCCTGGGCGCGTCCACGTTGTCACAGGGGTTGTAGGGAATGAGGCCCTCCCGTACCGCCGACTTCATTACCAGCGAGAGCGCGCCGTTCACGTTGTGGATGTACGAGGCGGTGCGCCCCTCCTTGCGGAGCGTGTCATAGGCAGCGTTCACCGTCGCGGTCGTGACCTCGTTGATGAGGTAGGCGCCGAGGAGCTCCTTGATCTTCCTGACGTGCTGGCCGTCCCGCTTCACGGTGAGCGGCGAGAGAGTGTCGGCCTTCTGCCGGCGTTCGAGCCACTTGTCCGCGTACTCCGCGAGCGTCACCTTCTCAAGGTTCGCGAACCCCTGCTCGAGCTCGATTCGGTAGAGCTCGAGCTGTCGCCTTGCCTCCGCCTCGTTGCCATAGACCGTCTTCCGTGGCGACCGGATGTACTTCCCCGTATTGGGGTCCTTGCCGAGGCTGTGCCTGATGTAGTAGATCTTGCCGCGAACCTTCTCCTCGATGACTCCCTCTCCGATGACCTTAGGCATGTTCTCCTCCTGACAATCCCTGCCCTCTGCCTTGCCCGCCAATCGGGCCGTTTGCCCACGAGGAGCTGTCGCGTGGGCAAATTTTGGGCAAATGATGCCAAGAAGGGCCTTGCCTGTCTAGCAGGTGACAATGTGTCAGGGGTATGCATTTGCGCAGGTAAACCCACCAATGGAGTCAACACTTGCGTATAATTGCTCAAGGCTGCTAACTGGCGTGGGGGCAACTCATAACCCGGAGGTCGTAGGTTCAAATCCTGCCCCCGCGACCAAATTCTCGCAGGCCCTTCGGGGCCTGTTTTCATATATGCGTAGCCGTCGCGGCTGCCCTATTTGCCTTCCCGACGTCCACGGAGGGCCAGCCCAGACGCGAGCAGCGCAATAGCGGACCACAGCGCGAGGATGGCCGTCTCGGGACTCGCTCCGTCGCCCGTGCGCGCGAGGGCGCTGCTGACCGGACTGCCGTTTGGGCTGCCGTCGGAGGCGACTCTCGAGCTGTTGCCCAAGCCGCCCGCACTGTTGTCGGAATTGCCGCCTGAACCACTGCCTGAGCCGTCTGTGACGCCGCCGGGCTCGTCGTCCGTCGGCGTGGTGTCCTCGGGATCGTCCCCTGTGGGTTGTCTCGTAGCGGCGACCGTGAACGTCACCGTCACGGGGTCGCCGTCCTCGAAGTAGGCGACGAGCGTGTGGATGCCCACAGCAAGGCCGGAGAGGTGGTCGGCCGGGAGCGTCACCCTCACGTCGGCGTCACCGACGGCGCAGGCCGCCGGGTCGACATCGCCGTCGTCAAGCGTGGCGAGGCTGAACTGGGGCCGGCCGTGCTCCGTGGTCTCCTCAAAGGCGAAGGCCAGCCCCTCGGAGGAGCCCTTCGTCCA
>CACXZL010000454.1 GCA_902772085.1 uncultured Coriobacteriaceae bacterium
GACGTGACAGGGGGACGGGGGTAGTGTCACCTTTTGCATGCAAAAGGTGACACTACCCCCGTCCCCCTGTCACGTCATTCGGATTGGCCGAGTCCGAGTTCGTTTTCGCCTGGGCTGGGCTCGCGCTGAGAAAGCGCATCCAGCCTGTGGAGAAATGCCGCCATGTCGGCACGTGCGACGTTTGCGTAGGGCCTGAACTCCCTGCTTCCGTCCTCCAACTCCCAGCCTGTGGAAATGCCGCTCAACGCGAGCCATAACACGTCGTCTGCGTGCGCCACGCTCTCGTTTATGTCTGCGAAGTGGCGATACTCGGCAAGGGCGGTGCCTGGCGTGAGACATATGCTCCACGCGAGGCCGAGGGATACAAGAGCAGCCAAGGTCTTTCTCATAGAATGCTTTACTTCGTTAAGCATGGGTCCACTTCCTTTTTATGCACTCTCGCGATGCCATAATAGTTTGCACTCTGAAACGGGGGCTGGGGAGTCACGAAAAGTCTATCATTGAGGGCACCCAAATAGTACAAATACACGTACTTTTGTGGGCTATACTGCCCTTTGGGCTATTAACGTCTGATGATGTATGCACGTACTGGAGAAACGGAGACCTATGATGAATTTAGTGCGGAAGCGAAGCGCCATAGCTGTGTTGTGTGCAGCCATGGCGCTGTTCGTAGTCGTGTTGGGATTTGCGTCGCATGCTCTGGCGGAGAACGCAGACAAAAATTCTTCGTCGGCAGCAACTTCAAAACTTGAGATAAGCAAGCCCGAGGAGCTTGCTGGTAAGAAAATCGGCATGGTGAGCGCCGCCGTCTTCGACAAGCTTGTGATGGAGAGGGTTGAGGGCATAAAAAACGACGATATTCTGTATTTCAACAACAATGCCGAGGCCGTTGGTGCCCTCCAGTCAAAAAAGATTGATGCCTTCATAAGCGATGCTCCCATTAACGAACTTGTTATAAATCAGAACGAGGGCTTGGGCATAATTCCGGAGCCATTACAGGACGATAAGTATGCATACGTATTGCCAAAGGGTAGTCCCTACACGCAGGAGCTCAACGAACGGCTAAAAGCATATAAGGCGGATGGAACGCTCGAAAAGCTCAGGAAAAAGTGGACTGGTGCGGACGAGTCGATGAAGACCATGCCCGAGCAGAAATGGAATACGCCAAACGGTACCCTCATCGTGGTGACGTCTTCCGACAATGCGCCCATAAACTATGAGAGCAACGGAAGAACTCGCGGGCTGTGCATTGAGCTTCTGGAGATGGTGTTGCGTGACATGGGGTATGGCGTCGAGTACAGAAGCACAACCGTAGGTTCCATTTTGGCCGAGATACAGTCGGGCAAGGTCGACATAGGCGCAAATAGCTTTTCTCTTACAGAAGAACGCAAACAAATGATGGACATGACGGAACCATTTTACGAGGGTGGAGTCACTGTCGCGGTGCGCATTGAAGGATACGAGGCGGGAAAGAACGAGGGGTTCTTCGAGGGACTTGCCAAGAGCTTCGAGCGCACCTTCATCACCGAGAACCGCTGGCAACTCATCCTCGAAGGCTTGGGCGTCACGATGGCCGTCTCGGTGTCTTCGGGCGCACTTGGCCTTATGTTGAGTTTCGTTCTTGTGCTGCTACGCCGCAAAAAGGAAGGCGGTTTGGCCGACAAGCTCATACACCTGCTGGAAAACCTCATGGGTGGGCTACCGGTGGTCGTAGTGCTCATGGTCCTTTATTACGTCATCTTTGGTGCAATAGACATCCCCGGCATGATCGTGGCGATCCTCGCGTTCACGCTCATATTTGGCGCTTCTTCCGGCTCCATCATGTGGAACGCTATACGTGCCGTGGACACGGGCCAAACGGAGGCGGGTCGCGCTTTGGGATTTGGCGACAAAGACACCTTTTTTCTCATCGTGCTTCCTCAAGCGGCGAAGCAGTTCGCGCCCATACTGGTGGGGCAGTTCATTGGTCTCGTAAAAGACACCTCTATCGTGGGCTACATCGCGGTGCAAGACCTTACGCGCGTGGGAGACATCATTCGATCCCGAACCATGGAGGCCTTCTTCCCGCTTATTGCCATTGCCGTCATATATTTCGCGCTGTGCCGTCTCATGGCATGGTTGTTAAACAAGTTCATCGTGCGGAGGCTTGACCCGAAGGATGGGCCGCGCACCATAAAGGGGGTTGAGCTGTAATGAGCCTCATCGAAGTAAAGCATCTTCGCAAGGAATACCCAAACATCACACCGCTCAAGGACGTCAATGCCTACGTGGATCGTGGTGAGGTCATCTCCATCATTGGACCGTCCGGAACGGGCAAATCTACGTTTCTGCGCTGCCTGAATCGCCTAGAGACTCCTAC
>CACXZL010000455.1 GCA_902772085.1 uncultured Coriobacteriaceae bacterium
CTTTCAGAAAGAAAATCAGCATTCTTTCGGTCGCAGAGAAGGACATCGACACGGCATTCGCCAGAGACTGGAAGGATGACCCGCTGGTTCCTGATGCGCAGCTGGGAGTTAGGCTCCTCGAAACGAAGGCGGCCGAGCGCCTCCGCAACCAGCCCGGCGGAGGTGGAGTTGGCCTGTCCATTGGCAGAACGTTCTGCTAGGCGCCCTGCTTCTTGCGAGGCGTATCAAGGACTTCCAGATCGTCTCGAGGAGGCCCTTCAGGATCGTACAGCATTCGGGCCAGGCCACGCGGAAACAATCGGGAGCGAGGAATTCGGGGCAGACCGTACGAACCGGCGGCCCTCTGCTCCCATACCGTCGCAGGGCTGGGCCTTGTGTTATTCCTTTCACATGCCCTGAAGAGCCGTGTGTCGGAGACATCGGAGAGGGCTGATGGGCAGCACGTTCAATAAGCAACGCAACGGGCTCCGGAGTGGCGTAAGTCACTTCGGGGCTCATTTTGACCATTGATGGACCGCTCCGAGCGGTGGATACTCTTCTTAACGATAAGTAACGCGAGTGGCGTAGCCGCAAGCGAGAAAGGGGCTGCAATGATTCTGGACTTCAACGAAAACAAGCCGGTCGCCGTAGTGCTCGGAGCTGGTGTGATGGCCATGGCCATCGTCCGTCGCGTCGCGGCTGGCGCCAAGGTCCTGTTGGGCGACGTGAGCGAGGAGAGCCTCGAGCGTGCGGCCGACGCGATGCGCTTCAACGGATACGACGTGGAGACCATGGTCGTGAACGCGCTCGACAAGGACCAGGTCTACGCCTTCGCGGCGCGCGCTGCCGAGCTGGGCGACGTCATGTGGTTCATCGACACCGCCGGCGCGAGCCCCAGCCAGGCCAGTCCCCAGCTCATCATCGACCTCGATCTCATCGGCACGAGCCACGCGCTCGACGCCTTTGGTCCCGTGATGGCTTGCGGTGGAGCGGGCCTCGTGGTGAGCAGCCAGGCCGGTTGGATGGGCCACTTCACGGAGGACGAGGAGGACGCGCTCGCCTCCACGCCCACCGACGAGCTGCGCGACCTGCCCATGCTGCAGCCCGACGTGGTCGACGGCTCCGGCAAGGCCTACATCGTGGCCAAGCGCGCCAACCACCTACGCGTGCGCACCGCCGCCGCGACCACCTGGGCCGCACGCCGCGCTCGCGTGAACACCATCTCCCCAGGCATCGTCATGACGCCTGTCGCCTACGACGAGTTCAACGCGCCGGGCAACACCTACCAGCACATGATCGAGGCGGGCGCCTGCCAGCGCGTGGCCAACCCCGACGAGATCGCTGCTGCAGCCGAGTTCATGCTGAGCGCCCCCTTCGTCACGGGCACGGACCTGCTCATCGATGGCGGGACCATCGCCGCGATGAAGAGCGGGGCTTATTAGTGCGTCATCGGGTGTCGGCGTCGGCGTGTCATGGAGAGCGCGTTGCCCGTGACACCTCTGATAAGAATCGCTTATAAGATTGTCAATAGAATGGAATTGATATAAGTGCATCTATCCTTATATGCTAGAGGAACGACAGGCTGACGAGAGAGGAGAAAACATGGAGTACACGAGGCTTGGCGACACCGGCCTCAACGTGAGCCGCATCTGCTTCGGCTGCATGTGGTTCGGGCGTCCCGGCAACGGCGGGATCGAAGTGCGCTTCGGCGAGGACCGGGCGCGCGAGGTCATCCGCTACGCGTGGGAGCAGGGTATCAACTTCTTCGACACGGCCAACTACTACAGCCTGGGCGCCTCGGAGGAGATTCTTGGAAAGGTCATAGCCGAAATGGGCGTGCGCGACGACGCCGTCATCGCCACCAAGAGCTACTACCCCATGTACGAGGGCACCAACGCCAAGGGCGTCACGCGCAAGACCCTCTTCCGCGAGGTGGACGCGTCGCTCAGGCGCCTGGGCACCGACTACATCGACCTCTACGTGCCGCACCGCCTGGACCACGACACGCCCATGGAGGAGCAGATGGAGGCCCTCAACGACCTCGTGCGCTCCGGCAAGGTGCTCTACATCGGGGCGTCGGCCATGTACGCGTGGCAGTTCCTCAAGATGAACATGATCGCCGAGCGGCGCGGCTGGGCCAAGTTCGTCTCCATGCAGGACATGTACAACCTGGTGTACCGCGAGGAGGAGAAGGAGATGCACCCCATGCTGCTCGACCAGGGCGTCGCCTGCACGCCCTTCAGCTCGCTCGCGCACGGCGTGTTCGCCAGGCGCCCCGAGGACGAGCGCACCGACGGCGTGGCCAAGCTGCAGAACGACTACGTGCTCAACGCCGACGCCGAGATCATCCGCCGCGTGTGGGAGCTCGCCGAGCGC
>CACXZL010000456.1 GCA_902772085.1 uncultured Coriobacteriaceae bacterium
GACGGACTGCACTTCACCATTGCAGACACCGGTTGGGGCAAGGCAGTGTGGGGTAAGTTCTATGGCGCGTGGACCATGGAGTCCTGCGTGTTTACCTACGACTTCGACCGATTCCACGCCCATGAGATACTCTCGCATATCGACGAGTACGGTATCACGACGCTGTGCTGCCCCCCTACGATGTACCGTCTCCTCATGCGCCATATGCAGCATGAGGAGAAGACGCAGTATCGCCTCACGTCGCTCGTATATTGC
This sequence comes from uncultured Coriobacteriaceae bacterium, assembly GCA_902772085.1. Taxonomy (GTDB): domain Bacteria; phylum Actinomycetota; class Coriobacteriia; order Coriobacteriales; family Atopobiaceae; genus RUG440. The sequence goes on from CACXZL010000456.1 coordinate 256, forward strand.
ACGACGGCAGGGGAGGCGCTCAATCCGGATCTCTACGATTTCTGGAAGCGTCAGACGGGTCTGACGATATATGAGGGCTTTGGCCAGACCGAGACCCCATTGACCGTGGCGAATCTCAACGGCTCACATCCTCGGCCTGGCTCCATGGGAAAGATCGTGCCGCTTTACGACATCCGCATCCTGCGGCCGGACCATACCGAGTGCGAGGACGGCGAGACGGGAGAGATCTGCATACGCTATGACCGCGACCATCGTCCCGAAGGCATCATGGTGGAATACTACCGCGATCCGGAGAAGACCGCTGAGGCCATTCACGATGGTTGGTACCACACGGGCGATACCGCATGGCGCGACGAAGACGATTATCTGTGGTACGTGGGTCGCAATGACGACGTGATTAAGAGTTCTGGCTATCGCATCGGTCCCTTCGAGATCGAGAGCGTGCTGCTGGCGCATCCAGCGGTGCGCGAATGTGCCGTCACCGGCGTGCCCGATCCCGTGCGAGGCAAGGCGGTAAAGGCGACCATCGTACTTCATTCGGCGTACGAGGGCACTCCAGAACTCACCAAGGAGCTCCAGACGTACGTCAAGCGTGAGACGGCTCCCTATAAATATCCGCGCATCATCGACTACGTAGACGAACTGCCAAAGACGGTAAACGGCAAGATACGCCGTGTTGCCATTCGTAAAGCAGACGAGGCTGAGGCCGCAAACATCCACGACAAGCGGGATGGATTGGTGTAGCACACACAAAACTGCAATATGGCTTACTATAGGGGTTGTGTCATGAGGAGCGGTGCTTTTCGTGGCACAATCCCTATGGTTTACGTACAGAGAGAAGGGACGGACATTGGTTCCCGAATGGCTGGATCTTTCTGCGGTTGTCGTGGGAGCGCTGGCGGGGGTGCTCGTGGCTCAAGAACGCGAGCTCGACCTCGTGGGCTATGTGGGCATGTGTCTGATCTGCGCCTTGGGCGGCGGTCTTTTGCGCGATGTCATCATGCAGAAAGGCGACGTCTATGCGCTGAGCTCCCGCTGGCCTATACCTCTCTGCGTCATGACGGCGGTCGTTGGCTTCGCCTTCCCTCGCTTCGTGTCGCATTTTCCGAATATATACGAGTGGGTGGACATGATATCTGTGGCGTTGTTTGTGATTGCAGGCACGAGCAAGGCGATGGCATATGGTCTCACCTTTTCCGCGGTGGTGCTTATGGGCACCATAACGGGCGTGGGCGGAGGCATGCTGCGCGACGTGTTTCTTGGCGAGATTCCTCAAGTGTTTCGGCGATCGAATCTCTACGCGCTCTGCGCGGTGGCGGGGGCGATCTGTCTCTACGCCTGCGCTCAAATCAGAGATTTCGACCAGACGTTTGCCGTGCCATTGACGATCTTTGTGGTCGTCGCCATGCGCCGTATCTCTTTGAAGTTCGATATCAAGTCCCCGGTGGAGGTGGGTCTGGAATCAAAGCTCGTGGATGCAGGAAACCGCATGACCAACCACTTGAGACGGCGAAAAAAGCACTGAAGATCCCATCGATCCGCTCCATGGCGGCTCTTAAATAAGCTCGTGACTGGGTGTGTCTGCTAAGCGTGAACAATGGCGAGAGCACACAAGCCCTTCCCCGACGGCGGAGAAGGGCTTGTGAGAAGAAAACCGATTCGGGCGCTTGCTTATGCGGTGTTGGATTGCGCGCTGGCCTGATCGCCCGAGGAGCTCGCCGCATCGTTTCCTCCAATCAGCTTTGCGAGGTCCTCCAAGCTGTTTACCGGTGCATTTACGGTCACGGCGCTGTCTTTCACGCTATCGGGTAGGGCGACGCTTGATGCGTCCACCTTGCCGTAGCTGCCTATCTTTGCGTTGACGCTGAGCGTGATGCCGGCTGCAAGGTCGAAGTCGAACGTGCTGCTTGAGGAACTGCTGTTGGTGGAGTTGCTGCTGGTGACATCCAAGTTGTATGCGAGGCCCGTGAGATAACAGTCCTTGTCGAAGGTTAGGGTGCCTTTTGAGTCGTCAATCTTCTTGATTATGTCTTCGTTGCCACCGGTAAGCGTCTTGAGCGTATTGGCGACATCTGTCCCCGAGGCAGAAAGCGAATTCA
>CACXZL010000457.1 GCA_902772085.1 uncultured Coriobacteriaceae bacterium
GGTCCGTAGGACTCCACCGCATCGACCCATGCGGTCCTCTGGGCGAGGGGCAGGGTGAAGGTGCCTGCGCCGCAGTACAGATCCATCGCCTCGTCGTCCGGCTGAGGTTCAAGGGCGTCCATCACGAGCTCGACGAGCTTCTCCGCCCCAGCGGTGTTTACCTGGAAGAAGGAGGGAGCCGAGAGCATCATCGTGTTTCCACCGATGCGCTCCCGCCAGTGGCCCCGTCCAGAGAGCACCTCGACGCCAGCCACCTTGCGCGCTTTCTTGACGCCCTTTGTCATGACACGCACGACGGACGTGGCCTTGACGGCATCGGTGAGCACCTTTGCGGCCTGCGCGCGGGGGAAGGGGCCGGGGGTGGTCCAGAGGGCCACTTCGAGGTCCCTCGTGTGGCTCGAGATGCGCACGCCGACTCGGTCGATGTCGATGTGGGAGGAGCCCGCCAGATAGCCGAGCGCTCCCGAGACGGATTTCATGAGCTTCTTCTGCTTTGTGTTGAGCAGGGGGCACGTGTCCACCTTGATGACGGCGGGCTTTCCGCCGCCCGCCGCGGCGTGCATCCCCAGTACCGCTCGGCGACCTTGGCGCTCGAAGGCGAGCTCGACTTTGTTTCTGTAGCCCCAGGGCTTGGAGGGGGAGACGCAGGGGCCGACCAGTCGCTCTGCGACCTGGGCTTCCATGTGGCCGATGCGGGTGAGGGCGTCGACGACGTTTGCCCGCTTGGCACGCACTTGTTCCTCGTATGAGAGGCTTGCCCAAGGGCATCCGCCGCACACTTGCGCATAAGGGCATGCGGGCATCACGCGCTCTGCGGAGGCTTCTATGATGTCGACGATCGTGGCCCGCGCAAAGCTCTTCTCGTCTTGCACTATCTGCGCCTCTATAACGTCGCCGGGAACGCCTCCCGCCACGAAGACCGTCTTGCCGTCGTCGGTATGGGCGACGGCGTCGGCACCATACGCCATGCGCTCGACCGTAAGGCGTAGCGAAGTCTGTGCGTCTGCCATACGTACTACCTCCGTGTCTCGTGCCGACGAGATGACGATCTCGTTTCTTTGACGGCATCTGAACCGCGGTTTATGGCCTTGCGCATCTCGTAGGGATGGGCGATGCCGCGCAGGTCGAAATCCTGGTCGCCCGCAAACGTCTGTACCCGCACGTCGGCGTAGTCAAAGATGCGCCCCAAGACGCTGGGGTCCACCGTGACGTCCGATATGTTTGAGAGGTCGCACACCTGGTCCTTGATGTCCACTATGCCCGTTCGCGCGTAGAGGCGCTTGTTTGTGATGACGACGTCGGTGTCGAGATTGGCGAGGATACGCGGGATGCGCGAAAGGACGGCGACGACGATGAATGCGCCCAGGAGCATGAGGCCAATCGCCTGCTGCTTGAAGAGCCACCACGTCACCACCAGCGCCGCTATGCCGAGAAGAATGAAGGGAATGCCACCGAGGATTACCGGTATCCAAGACTCCTTAGCATGAAACACCTCGACCTCGTCTGGGCTATCGAACTGAATGCCGCGTAGCTTGCGTGCTGCCATGAGTGCTCCTTTCTTCGCGTGCTCATGGATGACTTGTACGATAAGATGGTACAACAAGTGAAGGGGGGAGAGGTATGGATTCAAACGATAGGGCCAATAAGGCAAAACAAAGCTTTCTTTCGGGGTGCAATTGTCCTCAGTCGGTGGTCTCGGCGTTTTCGGACGTGTTTGAGGAGCATGGCATCGACATGCAGACGGCGTTGCGCATGGCATCTCCCTTCGGTGGGGGCATGGGGCGGCTTCGCGAGGTGTGCGGTGCGGTGTCTGGCATGCTGATGGTGCTCGGCTTGCTCGAGGGCTATGCGGACGTGAGCGACTATGACGCAAAGAAGGACCTGTACGCGCATGTGCAAACCCTTGCGGAGCGATTCCGAGCAGAGAACGGCTCGATTCTCTGCCGTGAGCTTTTGGGTCTCGCTGAAGGGCCGGACTCATCGGCGCCTGAGCGACGGAGCGATGAGTACTACGAGCGGAGGCCGTGCCCTGAGCTGGTGGCCAGTGCGGCGCGCATCCTGGAAGAATACCTGGGAGGTTGAGGTGCGAACCCGGCGTGCGCCTCGCACCAAGGAAGCGCTTGGCGCGGCTTGGCGCGCGGAGAGGGAAGCAAGATGGCTTCCGACACGACAACAGGAGTTGGAGAAGCGATAGGAGCACGGAGAGGGGAGACTCCCTGATCTTGGAGAGGGGAGACTCCCTGATCTTGTTTGCCCTCAAGAAGCGCCAAATCCGCACGGCGCCATGGAAAGCAGCCGTGCGGTGTAGTTCCGTATGAACGAGGACTGCGTGAGCGCGGGCGATCTGCACGCTTGGCGCTTCTTGGGAGCGCATGGACCTCTTTGACGCTACTCGCCGCGGAAGAGCGTGCGAATGCCAGCGCCGAAGAGCCCGAGCGCACGATTGAGACGGCCCTTCTTTGGCTGAGCCGGCGCGGCTTGGTCGGCCTCGGACGTTGTGGTTGTCGCGTCGGTCGCGCTGGCTATGGCCTGGGCGCGTTCCTGGGCCCTCTCCTGCACTCGCTCTTGGACTCTCTCATGGGCTCGTGAGATGAGCGAGGGCACAGGTGCGGCCTTTGCCTCTTGCGTCGTTTCCACAAAGGCCGATTCAGGCCATACCTCGGTCTTGTGCTCGTCATCCTCCACGGGTGCCACGGACTCCTCCTCGGGCAGGGACTCTGCCACGACGATGTCGTCGAGGGGCAGTCCATGGAGAACCTCGGGGATGGGCGGCACGACGCTCGACTCGGGCACGAGCGGCACGTCCATGTTTTCTGCGGCTTTGCGGGCACGGTCGTAGGCAAGGACGATGAGGGAATGCTGGCTGTCGACGCGCGGGGCCCCCTCTTCGACCTCGAGCTTCTCCCATTTGCCTTCGGAGTTGAGCTGACGTGCCTTTACGTTGTCCGCGAGCTGGATGTTCATGTATTGCAAGACGAGGGCGCGGCAGGTGGGATCGAGCACGGGATAGGCTATCTCCACGCGATGCTCGGTGTTGCGCGTCATCATGTCTGCGGAGGAGAGATAGACGGTGTCGACCTCGGCGCCAAACGCGTATACGCGGGCGTGCTCGAGGAATCGCCCGACGATCTGGCGGATGATGAGCCCTTCTCCCGAGCCGTCGACGTCCACGATGCACGTGATGCCGCGTATGACCATCATGACCTTCACGCCGGCGCGTACGGCCTCCACGATCTTGTCGATGACGTCGCGATCGGTGAGCGAGTTCATCTTCATGAAGAGTTGTGCGGGTTGTCCGGCGCGGGCGCGCTCGATCTCGCGGTTCATGCCACGTACGATGAGCGGCTTCAGGCCCTCGGGGGCGACGCCGAGGTAGCGGTAGGTACCGCGCAGGTTTCCAAGGCTCAGGTTGCGGAAGAAGACGTTGCCGTCCTCGGCGATGCCCTCATGCGCCGTGAGCAGCATGAAGTCGGAGTAGAGCTTGGCGGTCTTCTCGTTGAAGTTGCCCGTGCCGAGACACGTGATGCGACGGATGCTCCCATGCTCGTGATAGGTGACCTGACAGATCTTCGAGTGGCACTTGAAGCCCTCGGAGCCGTATATGACGGTGCAGCCTGCGGCCTCCAGGCGCTCTGCCCATTCGATGTTGTTTGCCTCGTCGAAGCGGGCGCGGAGCTCCATGAGCACCGTGACGTCCTTGCCGTTCTCTGCCGCTTGGATGAGGCTCTCGCAGAGGTGGGACTGCTTCGCCACGCGATAGAGCGTGATCTTGATGGAGATGCAGTCGTCGTCTTGGCTTGCCTCGCGCAGGAGGTTCAGCAGGGGACTCATGGACTCGTAGGGGTAGAAGAGCAGGATGTCGTGATCCTCGACCTGCTCGCGCATCGGCCGGGTGAGGTCGGCCATGGGGCTCGCCTGCGGCTCCACCGGCTCGTTGGTGAGCTCTCGGTGGTGCTTCTCGGGTATGCGGCCCTCTAGGGCGTACACGTAGGAGAGCTCGAGCGGGACGTTGCGGAC
>CACXZL010000458.1 GCA_902772085.1 uncultured Coriobacteriaceae bacterium
GGGTCCCGACAATTTCAGGGACAAATACGAAGGCGCCGACCTTTCCACCGATGTCTCCGGCATCGGCAGGAACAATACCTACAGCGCGTACGTCGCCCAATACGCGGATCTGCCCGCGCCGGACCAGGAGGTACAGGTGGACCTTGCCTCCTTCTCGGGCGAGGGCGGCGAGATCTGCGCCGACGGCGTCCTTTCCTCCGAGGATTCCGTTCTCACCTGGAAGGTGACGGTGCCCTCCGCCGGTCTGTACAACATCCGGCTGGAGTATCTCACCACCCAGGCCCGCGGCGTGGACATCGAGCGTGAAGTCGCCATCAACGGGGCGGTCCCCTTCTCCGGCGCCAGCACGCTCTGTTTTTCGCGCCTGTGGACGGACAGCGGAGCGGTAAGGAAAGACAACCAGGGAAACGACATCCGCCCCTCTCAGGTGGAGCGCTTCGAGAAGCAGGCCGCCTTCTGCCGGGACGACATGGGCTATCAGACGGAACCGTACGCTTTCTATTTTAATGAAGGCGTGAACGAGCTGACGATCCGCGCGACCCTGGGCGAGGTCCGTCTCGTCACCGACGAGGAGAAGGAGCGCATACGCACGCTCCACGACACCGACTGGCCCGTGGCGGAGCGCCCCGCCTACCGCCTGCTGCAGGACCAGGCAGATGCGCACGCGGGCGCCACGGCGCTCGTCGCCTGCGACCGCACGCTCACGTACGGCGAGCTCAACGCCGAGGCGAACGCCGTCGCATGCGCCCTCGTCGGGGCGGGGGTGGGCCCGGACACCATGGTCGCGGTCATGGCCGAGCGCAACAGCTGGGCCTACGTGATGCGCCAGGCCGCGCTCAAGGCGGGCGGCGCCTTCCTGCCCATCGACCCGGAGTACCCCGAGGAGCGCGTGCGCTACATCCTGGAGGACTCGGGCTGCAGGACGCTGCTCGCGACCGCCGAGGTCCTCGAGGGGCGCGCGGAGCTGCTCGGGCGGCTTTCCGACCTCGGGCTCCGCGTGGTCGAGGCGAGGCGGGCTGCTGCGGAGGGCGGCAGGGAGAACCTGGACGTTTTTTTTTTTAATGATACGGCGACCACCGAGATCTACACCTCCGGCTCCACGGGCAGGCCCAAGGGCGTGATGCTCACCAACCGCAACCTCGTGAACTTCGTGGACGACGACGACAAGAACCTGGAGATCTGCGGCTACACGAGGCGCGGGCGCGCGAGCCTGGCCATCGCGGCGCTCACCTTCGACTTCGCCATCATGGAGGAGTTCGTGCCGCTGGCCAACGGGCTCACGGTGGTGCTGGCCACCTCCGAGCAGATCATGGACCCGGCCGCCATGGGCGCGCTCATGGCCGGCAACGGCGTGGACGTCATGAGCTGCACGCCGAGCTACATGTCCAACATGCTGGACTCCCCCGACTTCGCGCGCGCCGTCGCGGGCCTCGCCTCCGTCGACTTCGGCGCCGAGGCCTTCCCGCCCGCGCTCTTCACCAGGCTCCGCGAGGTCAACCCGGGCCTGCACGTCATGAACGGCTACGGCCCCACCGAGGCCACCATCAGCTGCACGATGCAGGTGGTCGACGGCTCCGACGACGTCACCATCGGCGTGCCCAACGTGAACGTGCACGTGGCGACCGTGGACCGCGCGGGGCGCCTGCAGCCCCTGGGCGCCGTGGGCGAGCTCGCCATCCTCGGCGCGGGCGTGGGGCGCGGCTACGTGGGGCGCGAGGACCTCAACGCGCGCAGCTTCGTGCGCCTGCTCGGCATGCCCGCCTACCGCTCCGGCGACCTCGCCCGCATACGCGCCGACGGCCAGATCGAGTACCGAGGCCGCATGGACGACCAGGTCAAGCTGCGCGGCCTGCGCGTGGAGCTCGGCGAGATCGAGGGCGTGATGAACTCCTATCCTGGCGTCCGCGCCAGCGTGTGCGTGGTCATCCACGGCGAGACGGACTTCCTCGCCGCCTATTTCACGGCCGAACAAGAAGTGGACATCGCCGACTTCAAGTCGCATCTGACAAGATACCTCACCTCGTACATGGTGCCCCAGGCCTACCTGCAGCTCGACGAGCTCCCGCTCACGGCCAACGGCAAGGTGGACAAGAAGGCGCTGCCAGATGTGCAGGTCACGGCCGACGAGATCGTACCGGCGGAGAACGAGACGCAGGAGCACATCCTCAACACCGTGCGAACGGTGCTCGGCGTCGAGCAGGTCGGCATCACCACCGACCTGTTCGGCGTGGGCCTCTCGTCCATCGGCTGCATACGGCTGGGCGCCCTGCTCGGCGACGAGTTCGGCGTGGCAGTCAAGGTCGCCGACCTCTTCGAGCGCAGGACCGTGCGCGAG
>CACXZL010000459.1 GCA_902772085.1 uncultured Coriobacteriaceae bacterium
CCGGCGACCAGCCCGGGTCCGGCGACCAGCCCGGGTCCGGCGACCAGCCCGACACGCCCTCCACTATCGACCAGCTCGCCATAAGCGAGCAGCCCGCCAGCGCCACGGTCGCCGCCGGCGAGACCGCCGCCTTCACCGTCGCCGTCTCCGGGTCCGGCCTCGTCTACAGATGGCAGCAGATGGATCCCGGGACGTCCTCGTGGAAGAAGAGCTCGCTGGCCGGCAACCGCACCAGGACGCTCAGCTTCACCGCCGAGGAGGCCCAGTCCGGCACGAAGTTCCGCTGCGTCGTGAACGACAAGTACGGCCAGAAGGTGGTAAGCTCCGCAGCAATCCTCAGGGTTACACCAGCCACACACACTACTTATCGTGCCTTGCTCGTGGGAAATGCCAACTATCGTGGCATCAGCAACGATCTGCCAGAATGCTCAACTGACGCAAAGGCAATGGCAACGATGCTACGTGGCCTTTCCAGTGAATACACGACAACCGTTCGCCTCAACCGATCCGCCAGTCAAATCTCAAGCGACATCTCCTCTACGTTCTCAGAAGCTGACGACGACGATGTCTCTCTGTTCTACTATTCTGGACATGGTGCATATAGCGCTCGTCCAGAGTACCTTGGCGCCTTGTGCGGCGTGAACGACACGTATCTCACCACAAGCAAGTTGGCACAGACACTTTCAGGCGTTCGCGGTAAGGTCATCGTAATCCTTGACAGCTGTTACAGCGGCGCAGCCATAGCAGCCCAAGACGACCAATCCGGGTCCTATGCGCCAGACATCGATATGTCAGCCATCAACCAACACATCATCGACTCATTCGCCGCGTATGATTCCGGCCTCTACTTAAACACTCAAAGCGACTCCACCTCAAGTTCGGGCGGACTCCGTCAAAGCAAGTTTGTAGTTCTCACGGCCTACTCAGATTCTGAGACGAGCAGCGTTGGAACGCTGAATGGAACGCGCGGCAGCCTCACCACCATCGCACTGCTCGAAGGCGCAGGATGCTCGTATCCTTCTGGTGCATATAAAGGTTCCATGCCCGCAGACACAAACAACAACAAGCAAATCTCATTGCAAGAGGCAAAGGTATACGAACTCAAACACGTCACCAGCTACTCCTGCCAAACATACGGCAGCAAGGACGAGGTCTTGTTCAACAGGGCGTAACAAGCGCATGAGAGCAAAGAGCGCGCCATCACTTGAAGGCAGCCTCGGACGCAACAAAACAGTCGCCTTCGATTCAAGCGCAGACAATCATAGGCCTTCCGAAACCGGTACGAGGTTTTACCCTCGCACCGGTTTATGTATGCCGGAAGCGCCCGATGCGTTGGCCTACGCGCGGCGACGGCGGTGCTCCCAGAGGAAGAAGAAACAAACAGCCGAGATTGCCACGAGACTGCCCCAAGCGGCCGCGTCCTCTCCGATGCCGGTGGCGGGAACGACGTCAAGCACGCTCGCGATGTCCACCCGCGCGTCCATGCCCGACCTCATCGTGATGTGGGTAGGATCGTCACTCGTAACGTCGCCCTGCGTCACCGTATACGACGTCTTGTATGGCGTACCCTCCGACACCACCGACACTACCGTGGCGTCGGGAAGCCCGAGCAGCGTCACGCTCTCGCCGTTGGCAAGGCTGATGATCGCCACGCCGTTCTCGTCAAAGGTCAGCGGCATGTCGCTCCCCTCCAGCTGGACCGTCTGGCCCGCAAGCTGCTCCGACGTGACCGTGATCTCAAACTTGCGCGTGAGGTCGGCGTAGTCCCCGCTCACGGTATGGGCAATCGTGAGATTGGACTCCGTGGCATGCCATATGATGCGCTTCGAGCTGGGATCATCGGCAGCCTCGGCATACAGGTCGGGCTTCCTGTCGTTGGTGAACTTGTCCAAGTTCTGATCGACGGTATACGTGCCAAAAGGATCGCCGGAACCTCCATGCGCCTCAAGCTGCTCGTCGTTCACATACACGCCGATCTCCGAGTCCTCCTCGAGCCGCAGAGAGCGAATGACCTCGTTTGAGTTCACGTAAAGAAGTACGTTGGCGGCAGAATCGCTTATGCGGTTTGTGCTGATAGCTGCATTGGCCTCGAGGTTGAGCCAGTGGCATGGGGTGTAGCTGCCGCTGAGTTCAATACCTATGCGATAGCTGCTGTTTATATTGGTGGTGAGATTTTCGCCTATATCGCTTTGTGCACCTGTCTGGACTAACTGGTTGTGGTATATCATTGCGTATGCGTTGGCGATGATGTGCCAGTTTCTGCCAGTGTGGCCGTAGCCGATTTCAAGGTCACGGATTGCTTTCGGGATCA
>CACXZL010000460.1 GCA_902772085.1 uncultured Coriobacteriaceae bacterium
AGGCATCGTGGGGTCGAGCGACATAGCCCCTCTCGTCGCCTCAGGCGACCTGTCGGACTATCCGCTTGCCAGCAATCCCGTGCTCGTGTCACCTGTGGTCGCTCCGAAGGAGGGCATGCGGACGTTCTTCCGCATCGAGGAAGGGGTGCTCTACGCGCTTTCTTTCGACGTGGACAGGCCGATGGACGTGTCGAAGGTGGCGATAGACGTGCCGCGCGACGCCCTGAGCACCGAGTTCCTGCGCGACGGCAAGCTCGTTTCACATGACGCGATCTTGGACGCGGAGATGCTCACCGATGGCAAGGTGCGGCTCACGGCATACAATCTCAACTTCGACATCATGGCCTTTGACGTCGACCTGGATAGGCATGTGACCGGTCCTTGGGACGTCGCCGCGGTGCCTTGGGTTCAGAAGCTGCCGGAAGCGGCATGGCTCGCGGAGGGGGAGAAGATCGAGGCGATAGCGCGACATGCCACGGGCACGTACATGCTGGTGAAGGCGGAGTCCGGCGACCTTTCTCTGCGAAGGTACGACGATGGGGGAACGCTTCGGGAGAGCGCCGACGTGGACTTCGCGGGCGTGCGAGGAGCCCGGCATCGCCTGGACGTGAGACCGGACGGCGCCGTGGCGGTCACGCGCTACACGTTGCGTCCGACGACGCACGCCCCTCAGGCGAGCTTGTTCTACAACAAGGACCTCGTGTATCAGTCGCGCCATACCGCGTACGGGCCGGGATGTTGCACGTGGCTCGACGATGGAAGGTTCATGACGATCGGGGAGCGCGCGGGCGAGTTCGTGGTACGTACGAGTTCGCTTCTGGAGGCGCAGACGGAGGAGCGGCCGACGCTCGTGTACGACATCACGGCTCCCATCGCATGGGACGACCCCGAGGACGTGCCTGGAGATGGGACGGATCAGAAGGGCGGGGATGAGTCGGATGACGGGGAGGGCCTAGACGGAGGCCAACAGCCGGCGGGCCAACAGCCAGCCGATGGCAAAGACTCGCGAGCCGGAGACGGGACAAGCGGGAGCACTTTGGCCCCGAACGGAAATGGAAGCGCTGCTGCCCCGAGCGGGAGCGGAAGCAACGCTGGCACGAAGAACAACGTCTCCAGCGGAAACGTCGCAAGCGGGACCAATGCAGCCGTCAACAATGGCGCTTCTGGTAGTGCTTCCCAAACGGCTCGCACGCAGCAGCCGAGTTCGCTTGCCTCGACTGGCGATCGGTCGGTCAGCATCTCCGAGCTGCTGGCAGTCGCGGCAGCCACCATCGGCTTGGCGTTGAAGCTCAGGAGGGAATGAGGCCCTTGTTGCCGAGCGGTAGGATGACGTGACCAGTCTTTATGCCCGGCAGCTTGGGTAAAAAAATACCTCTGACAAAACAGAGGTACTAAGCTCTTATGGAGCGGGTGACGGGAATCGAACCCGCGTGGTCAGCTTGGAAGGCTGAAGTTCTACCATTGAACTACACCCGCTTAGGAAAGCAACGAAGAAGATTATAGCATAGTTACCGCTACATACAAGGGTGAGTTTGCATTTGTGGAGATACATCGCATAAAGAGGGTCGCTTTCACAGGCTGGCCAAAAGGCTTCTTGTGCTTTTGCGTTTGGTGAGGAAGGCTCCTGCCGGAATTCCGTTTGGCGAGGGAGGTTCTGTCGGTTTTCCGTTTGGCGAGGGCGATTCTGTCGGAATCTCGTTTGGCGAGCCTCGCCAAAAGCAATTCCAGCAGATTCACCCTCGCCAAAAGCAATTCCAGCAGACCGGGCCTCGCCAAAAGCAATTCCAGCAGGAGACCCCTCGCCAGACGCAATTCCAGCAGATTTCAGACCTGGCCTCTTGGCGACTTCGTGTAAACCATACTTCGAGCTCAGGGGCTCGGGGAAGGAGGAGGATGACCATCCCGATGCACGCGATGATGACCATAGGCCAAAGCACTTGAGAAGACGACGCTATCGAAAGGGGCATCCGGCGTTGACTGCACCGTAGGCCCTTAGCAGAATCCCCGACGGCGTTGCCTAGCTGCACCTTACAACGACTTGGCTGCCGTCAGCTGTTGTTTTCCCCGTTCCCGTTGGCGTCAGTCAACGGGAACGGGTTTCTGTCGAGGACATACGCATGATGCAGCTGCGGGCGTGTCGGCGCGTCAGGGGCCGGTCCCGTGCCAGGAACTTCGGGCGCCGAATCAAGTCCCGTCGGGCCCCACGCCATGCGTGCCCCTTGGCCGTTAGCGAAGACGGTGGGGACCGATCCGTGTCGGGAAGCGCACGCGGCGGATGGCGCTGCGAAGGAGTGCGCACGGTGGGGACCC
>CACXZL010000461.1 GCA_902772085.1 uncultured Coriobacteriaceae bacterium
AACCGTCCCCGCGACCGCGTAGGCGAGCGCCTCCCAGAGGCCGATGAGGGCCACCCACACGACGTTCGCCAGAAGCGAGGGCGCGCCTCCTCCGTATACGATGGTCTTGCCAAAGGGGGAAAGCGTGAGGGACGCCATCTTGAGGGCCTGCCGCCCCAGCGGGATGCCGACGATGGTGGCGCAGAGCAGGATCCCCGCGAGCGCCCAGGAAATCGCCGTGGCGAGCCCGCCGCATATTATCCAAATGATGTTGCCAATCGTGCGCATGGTGTCTCCTGTCCGGTGGCCGTTGCTTCCTTTCGTGACCGTCAAGAATAACTACGCCGGCCGCGCCCATCCGTCCCAACGAATATGGGGCCGAATGAAAAACGGACAAGTGGGGTGCCTTCGCGGGCGGCTGGGTCACTGAAACCTGCACTTCGATTTTTGTGTTCCCATCTTCGAGGTCGATGGCTTCGAAGTCGGCGTTTGCCAACGTTTGCGTCACATAGGTTCCGGCCGTAGGGCAAGCTCGGCAGGACTCGGTAGAGGTGATTCCGACTCGCGCTTTGGCGTTGCCAGAGTATGGCCTCCGTGCGGGAAGCAAACCCGCACGGAGGCCGATTACGCTCGTAGGGCTCGTTCGGAGGTTGGATGAGTTCAATCTATAGTATTACAATGATATTGACTTGACGACCATGTATGGGAGCGAATTATGAAGAGCAATAAGACCGTAGGCATAGCCTTCGCCCTTGTTTTTGCGAGTTTCGTGCTGTCTACGATCTCATCGCTCGTCTCGCTTCATGTAGTGATGCGTGACAACGTGCGTACGATGAACAAAGTCATTGCGATGCGCATATATGACAACATAAGCTACGAGCTCTCAGAGCCGATCTCTGTGGCAAAGACCATGTCGTGCGACATCGGCCTCAAGGAAATGCTGCAAAACGAATCCGAAGAGACGACCGAAATGATGACGGAGTATCTTCATGGCTTGCAAGAAGGATTGGGATACGAGATGGTATTTGCAATCTCAGATGCATCCAAAACCTATTACATGGGTGACGGGATTTTGAAGACCCTTGATTACGAGCATGACGAATACGACCAGTGGTACCCGACGTTTGTGCAAAAGAATACGTGGCATGACCTTGACGTAGATATAGGTGAAACGGGTTTGGAAGCATGGACTGTCTTTGTAAATGCCCGTGTGCAAGACTACGATGATCGGCTGCTTGGGGTATGCGGTGTAGGGGTCCTCATGACGGGTTTGCAAAAGATGTTTCAAGGATATGAGTGGGATTATGGGGTGAAGGTTCGTCTTGTCGATACGTCGGGTTTGGTGCAGGTTGATTCTGATGAGATAAACATCGAGCGGACCAAGTTGGAAGACCTCAACCTGAGCAAAGATGCGAAGGGTGACTTCGTATACCAAGATGCGAGCGATGGCTCTTTTGTCGTCACGAAATACGTAGAGAACCTTAAATGGTTTCTGGTGGTGCAGAGTAACGGAGTGGCTGAGTCAGGTCAATTTGCAAACGTAATTGTCGTAAATGTGCTTCTGTGTCTGTTCGTGATGGCTGCGCTCGTGGTCTTCGTGCAGCTTACGAGAAGGCGTGCGAACGAGCTCGAGAACGTGTCGTACAAAGACCAGCCAACGGGTCTCTACAATCGGCGCGCCTTTGAAACGGACAAGGACGACATGCTCAACGAGCTGCTTCCCGAGGACTTCGTGTATGCGCAGAACGCGGAATTCCGCGACTTCGCGAAACAGCTCGGCGCGGACCTCACCTATGAAGAAGGACCCGGCATTCATAACTGGGATTTCTGGGATCCGTGGATCCGCAGGATCCTCGACTGGTTCCCCCTCGCGGGCGACCTCGTCGACTGATGCGGGACTCCGGTCCGGCATATTGATCCATGAAACAGTTCGCCGCAGCGGGGTTTGCAGCGCGGCAGGATGATAAGGTTCCGGCAAAAGGCGGCAAAAGCCGCCCGGCGCCGGTGAGCAGACAGGAGAAAACTAAGATGAAAAACGAAACCGCATATTTAGTGGATACCGAGAAACTCGAGATCCGCGACAGCGAAATGCCGGTCGTGGGACCCGACGACGTTCTGATCGAAGTGAAGCACGTCGGCATCTGCGGCTCGGACGTGCAGTTTTACACGGATCCGAGCTTCGGCCACATGTTTGAGCCACATCTGCCCTGCGTTCTCGGGCATGAGAGCGCCGGCGTCGTAAAGGAAGTCGGCGGAAACGTCAAGATGCTTAAGCCCGGCGACCGCGTCGCGGTGGAACCCGGCGTTCCCTGCGGCAAGTGCGAATATTG
>CACXZL010000462.1 GCA_902772085.1 uncultured Coriobacteriaceae bacterium
GGCGGACATCGCGCTGTGCGGCGGCAAGGGCGAGTTTGTGGTGTACGTGCACGGCGAAGCCGTGGGCAAGGTGTCTGAGGCGGATGCCGCCGCCGCCGTGCTCGACAGACTTGCGGCTATTCGCTGACTGGCTCCACGGCGAACACGTCGGCGAGTTCGTCGAGCTGCGCGTACTTGCGCTCGAACGATTTCAGCTCTGCAATCGCATTCGCGAGCAGCGCATCTCGCCCATTTGCGTCGCGGAGGATGACCTCGATGCTTCTGTACGTAGGCTCCTCGTCGCTGAGCGAAATCGGGTAGTACGCCCTCGTCGGCCCCGCGCTGCCCTTGACGACGATTTGGATGCTGCGAAGTCCCTTGTAAGCCTGCGTCTCGCGGTACTTCTCGCCAGCGATTGCGTCGTCCCACTCGAACATGCCGTGGATGGGCGAGTCCTCGCTCCTCGCCGCGTCGACCACGCGCTGCGGCGTAAGCTCTCCCGATTCCTCAAGCTGCTCGCAAACCTCGCCGAACGCCTGCGCATCGCCGCTCATATGCGAGCTTGGTTTCCAGATGTATGCTGACATTCTTTTCTCCTATCTGATTGTTTTCCAAACCTGCCATAACCTGACATACCCCACCAAAAACGACCCAACACTACCATGCCGAAATCAACCATACCGAGCCTGCCGAACCTTGCCGTTCCCCGACCGAACACGCAGTAACCGACCCTCCACAACCGAACTCACCTAGCCTGCCGCACCCAACCAGACGTTATCCGAATACAACCTAACGTAACGGGCCTGAAACTACCTGGCCTAACCTCGCCTGCCAGACCTTGCGAAACCTCTCCCCGCCTTGCCCGAACATAACTCACCTGACCTGCCGAACCCCAACCCGCCGCACCGTGCCGTACCTCAACGGACAAGACCACAACCAGCCCCGCCTGCCGCACCCTACGCTTTCAGTCGGTATGAGCCGAACAGCCCGCCTTTCTCGACTCTCCATTCGCCAAGCCCGACCGTGAAGCCGCCTGTCTCGATGAACGTGAGAATCTGGTCGAGGCTGTACATGCCGTGCTTGTTGTAGCTCAGCTTCAGCGGAATCTCCCACTCGTCGAACTGCGGGCGGTAGCGGAGGTCCGCCGTCCCCTGGCCGATTCGCACGATGTCCTCGCGGCACCACGGCTCGCTTCCGATGATTTCGGCAAGCTCTGGCGTTGAGTATTCGGTCGCCCCGTTAAGGTGGAACGCGCCATGGATGCTCACCTTGTCCTTGGTGAACCCGCTACGATACGCACCCGAGATTGCGCTGGCCTTGATGCCGTCCGCGCGGAAGCCGAAATGGTGCCCGTCCTTCGTGGCCTCGGCGTAGTTCGCCTTGGCGTCGTCGTCGTCGATGCCGTCCTCGGGCTTCGGGGTCAGCCAGTACAGCGCGCCCATGAAGTCGTTGAACGGCACCTTCGGGTCGCGCTGCTTCTTCTTCGCCGTCGCCTTCTGCTGCTGCGCTTCGAGCATCTGCCGCCGCGCCTTCTCGCTGAAGTTGTGCACGATGAGCGGCGACGTGCCCTCGATTGTTATGTCGAGCACCTCGAACTCGGGGCGCACGATTTCCGCCAATACCTGTTTCGCTGCCATGATAAAATCCTCCTGTCTGGGCCTCCGTGGCCCTCTTATCTTCCAGTGGGGCGTCAGCCGCCGAGCATCGCGCCCCGCTGATTACCTGAATCGCTCTCGGGTAATTTCCCGCCCGCTCCGACCCTTCGCGGGTATCGTCGCGGTTTCACCGCTACCGCCTCGCAGCGGGCGTCTCCGTGGCTCATGCGAGGATTCGCGTGCTCGTCTGGGAACATGAGCGCATGCACTCCGCCGTGCGCCGCGTACTGCTCGTCGAACCAGCGCCAGATTTCGTCGCGGGTCGTCTTCCTGCGCCATCCGCAGAACTCCTCGTCGATTTGCTCGAACTGGTCGAGCGGCGTGTCCCCGAAGTCCTGCCACATGGCCCATATCGTCGCGTAGCTCATCTGCGTCCCCATGACTACTCCTCCTTGAACGCGATTCGGCTGTAGTCGATTTCGCGCATACCCTCTGGGCGCTCCTCGGCGAACTCGATGATGTCCATTGCCCACCTGCCGACCATGTCCATGCAGGTGCCGTGGTAGTCGCCTCCGCCGCGCCCGTTGCCGATGCACGTCAGCAGCGGCAGCGGGGGGATGCACCACTCGTGCCCCCTGGCCCATTTCGGGCTGTAAGTCGCCGCCTTCACGTACTCCGCCAAGTCGATGTAGACGCCCTTCGAGCGGTTCACGACGAAGCCCCCGCGGTGAAT
>CACXZL010000463.1 GCA_902772085.1 uncultured Coriobacteriaceae bacterium
CGGGGACGACACGTACCGCCTGCTGCCGTACTTGTTTGGCCACGACGAGCTGGCGCGGGCAACGGCGCATTCGCGCAAGCCCTTCCTCGGCTTCTCGGACACGACCATAAACCACTTCATGCTGCACAAGGCGGGCGTGCGCACGTTCTACGGGCAGGCCTTCCTGCCGGACGTCTGCGAGCTGAGCGCGGAGATGCTCCCCTACACGCGGAGGTACTTCGAGGAGCTCGTCGCGACGGGCGCCATACGGGAGATCGTGCCGAGCGGCGTGTGGTACGAGCAGCGCGCGAGCTTCGCGCCGGAGCAGGCGGGCGTGCCGCTGGTAGAGCGGACGAACCAGGGCTTCGAGCTGCTGCAGGGGCCGCCGACCTTCTCGGGCGAAATCCTGGGCGGCTGCATCGACTCCATGTACGACATGTTCGACGGCGAGCGCCATGCGGACATGCCGGCGCTGTGCCGAAGGTACGGCATCTTTCCCAGTGCGGACGACTGGCGGGGCCGCATCCTGCTGCTCGAGACCAGCGAGGAGAAGCCGTCGCCGGAGAGGTACCGACGGGCGCTGGGGCACCTGAAGGACGCGGGCTTGTTTGATGCGGTGTCCGGCGTGCTCGTGGGCAAGCCCATGGACGAAGCGCATGCCAAGGAGTACAGGCGCCTGCTCGTCGAGGTCATAGACGAGCCCGGGCTCCCGGTCGTCTGCAACCTGAACGTCGGCCACGCTTTGCCGCGCTGCATCGTCCCCTTCGGCGTGCCCGCACACGTGGACGCCGCCGAGCAGACCATCAAGTTCGCCTGACGAGAGCCTTGAAACCAGGCATCCAAAAAACGCGAGCGGAGTTCGCCTCTTGCCATGTGCCCAGCCAGCCGTCCCTTGCTTCTTTGATGCGAGCCTTCGAATGGCGCACGGGCTCGGTTCGAGTGCCGTGACCTCAGGCCGGCGCAATCTGGTGCCGAGACTACGTGTTGCGTCTATTAGAATCACCCCCTGCGCGCATATCATTCTGCGAGGGGGCGGGCTATTTCGAGGGGGCGGGCTATTTCCCTATACCGGATTCAAAACCAAATGTGCGCTGACCCCTCTCGCTGGACTCCTCTCGCTGGACCCCCTCTCGCAGCACGACGATGGGATGGACCGCGGCCTCTTGGGCGCACCCGCATGAAAGCGGCTCCTTTGTGGACAGTACCGAATCGACCCCTTGAGGCAGAAGGAAGACCATGCTGGGACCAGCTGCGGTATCCCTCAGGCCCCGAGGCGGAAGTCACCTTAGCCTCACGTTCGACAACAGAGTGCGATGCAGGCTCGATGCCTCTCTCTTCACCACGAACAAGTGGTTCGAAGCGCTGAGGATGCCATCGTACTTTAGGCTCGTGGCCACGAACGTCTATCCCGTAGAGCGGCCTTTCGGCGAGGCATCTCGCCAGTAGGTCTCTACGATCTCGACGAAGTATGAACCGACGCGCGTCGACGGTTTACAGGTCACTAGCGGGACTGTCCACAGTTTATTATGTGTTTCGCGCGCTCTCCCGAACACCTTCGTCCCGGGGCATGCGCATGCTGCAGTAATCTGTGGAATGCCCCACTGGTTCAGCTCGCAAAGAGACGGCTGCTGAGGCGCTCTTATTCTTAAAGAAACAATTGCAGTCTACCACGCGAGCCAGTCGGCCGTTGGCCCTTCGCACGCGGGGGTGCGCGGGCCCTCACCCGTCGTCGTGTCCGCTTGTGCACACGGGGCACTCGATAGTGTGCACAAGCGGACAAGTGCGGCGCTGCGCGGCCGGACACGTGTCCGAATTTGCACACGCAACCACGTCCCGTGTGCACAAACGGACGCGCGATCGCCCGAATCGGCATTCTCGTGTCCGATTTCGCACACGCCCGAGCGTCCCGTGTGCACAAGCGGACAAGAACGGCACGGTACGGTCAATCTCGTGTCCGACTTTGCACACACATGGACATCACGTGTGCACAAGCGGACAAGTGCGGCACCGTGCGGCCAGTCACTTGTCCGAATTTGCACACGGCCAGGTTCATCGGTCTTTCTTATTCATCGGTCTTTCTTACAAAGAACGGAGACGGGCGATATGCGATTCTCGACATGGAGGACTACGACCGCCTCGTGAACGAGCGTACGCTCTTCTCCAAGCTGGAACGCGGGCTCATGTCCGGCGAGTCCGAAGGATGGGGTCTTGTCCTCATACGTACGCGTTCATTTTGAGAAGCGGGCTCTCGATGGTCGTTGAGGTCCTCTACTCCCCCGGCAGCACTCCGTGACTTGGATGCCATATGGGAGTGGATCGCC
>CACXZL010000464.1:0-1129 GCA_902772085.1 uncultured Coriobacteriaceae bacterium
CTGCGCACCGATGTGACGAAGTGGATGTTTCCCTTACCGCCAACCCCTCCCGGCGCGACGACTACTTGGTCTCCAGGCTGCGTGAGATCTGCAATCTCATACAGAGGCTTCTGCGTCTCGGGATCGAGCTCGCGCACGACCGTTCCGAGCGGCACGCGCAGTATGAGATCGTTTCCGTCACGGCCTCGCTTGCGTGCACCTTGGCCATGCGTGCCACGTTCGGCTTTGAAATGATGTTTGTATCGGTAGTCTATGAGTGACGAGAGCTGGGGATCGGTACGTATGATGACGCTACCGCCGTTTCCACCGTCACCGCCGTCTGGGCCGCCCTTGGGAACAAACGCCTCGCGACGAAACGACATGCATCCGGCACCGCCGTCACCACCACGTACGTTTATGTGTGACATATCAGTAAACGTAGACATTCTTACCTTTCGTGGGCCGAGTGACCTATACGCCGTCCAGGGCATGAGCCCGTTCTTATTTGACAAAGAGCGCCACAGGAAGTGTCTCCCATGGCGCTCTTTGTGATCTGCAAACAAATGCCACTACGCAGTAGCGCGTACGTGCACGTAGTGCTTCTTGCCCTTCTGGAACTCTACGACACCATCTGTGAGAGCAAACAGGGTGTCGTCCTTGCCACGACCAACGTTCTCACCCGGCGTGATATGCGTACCACGCTGGCGGACGATAATCTGACCAGTCTTGATCGCCTGACCACCATAAATCTTGGTGCCAAGCCGCTGCGCGTGGGAATCGCGACCGTTACGCGAAGAGCCCAAGCCTTTTTTATGCGCCATAATCCTACCTGCCTATCTTCTTTCGAGCATGTGCTCTGACGTAACCTTACTCGGCATCCTCGGTGGAAGCGGTCACAGCTGCCTCCTCTATGGGAAGCTCTACAATCTTGACCTTCGTGAGGTTCTGCCTATGGCCCCTGGTGCGACGATAGCGCTTGCGCTTCTTGAACTTGAAGATGATAACCTTCTTGCCCTTGAATTGATCTAGGACTTCGGCGGTAACCTTCTTGCCCTCAAGTGCAGAAGGATCTACCGTGCTGGTGGCTCCGTCGTTCAGCATCAGGACGTCAAGCTCTACCTTGTCGCCAGGCTGCGCGTCGAGCTTCTCG
>CACXZL010000464.1:1159-3450 GCA_902772085.1 uncultured Coriobacteriaceae bacterium
GACGTCGCCCTGGGCAACCTTGTACTGTTTGCCACCGGTGGAAACGATTGCGTACATGAAAACTCCTCATTGCTCGCATTGATGCAACAGTGAGATATTGTACCGTGCGTTATTCCCTACGTCAACGAAAAAACTCGTTTACAGCAGGGTATGTGCACAAAAGATGGTACTCGTTCACACTCTCAGACGTCCATGGGATCTACGAGCGCACCATCCTCGCGCTCGTGCCACTGGCCAACTCGACGAACGCGCAAAGGCGCGCAATCACATACCGCCTTCACCAGAATCGCAGGTCGTAGGGAACCGCGTTCTCCCGTACGGGTACGCATCGCCAAGTCTATCCCACCACTCACGTCGCGCACGTCGTAATCCACCAACGTCTCTCCAAGGCTGACGCTCTTTGGCTTGTCTCCTCTCATGTAGTGCAGCACGCCTGCCGCCAAGCAACGCCCAAGACCGTCATCGAACGACTTGGCGTTCACGCCTGGCGCTCGTACGTTTACCTCCCATGACGAGAGTCCCGCCCACGCCTCGAGCGCTGGTACCCGACGCGGAAGAATTCGTGCGGCGCTTGGCGCAAGAGCTCGCGGCGTAGCGTTGCGCAAGCGATCCATGGCATCCCCCACGTCAAGAGGATCGCTGAGCAGAAGGTCATAGTACTCGCACTCAGATGAGGCCCCTACGGGAAGCGCCTGGGAGAACTGCACCCGCATGCGACGGGCAAAGCCATTGCTCACCTCGAAGGGAACGCCCGACCGTCGTACGCTGCGCATGACCGTCTCCATCACTTCCAGATGGCCCAGATATGCAAGACGTCCATCCTTTACATAACGCACCCGCAGCCTGCAGGCGTTTGGCGGAAGACAGCTCATACACGCTCACCTACCAATGCGTTGGCGACTCCCAGGCTCGGACAGACTCCACACCCCGTGCAACTCGTTCGCGTGCAATCTGGCGTGACCTCGGCGTTCATGGCACGGCGCCATTCGCGCTGCAGGTAGCCCTTGCTCACTCCAGGTGAGGTATGATCCCACGGAAGCCGTGCGTCCAGATCGAATTGCTCGCACGCGATGTCTTCCAAATCCACGCCCACATCCGCCGCCGCCTCATTCCATGCACCGAAGTCAAACTGATCGGACCAGGCGTCAAACCTGCAGCCCCGTTTCCAGGCTGCCAGGATAAGCTCGGCTCCTTTGCGACCCATCTTCGACAGCACGGCTTCGATGAGCGATGGCCATGACCCATGATAGGAGATGCGTAGGTTTCGATCGGTCGTCGCCGAGTGCAGCATCAGCTGCTGACGCCTGTGCACCTCGTCGAGCGGAAGCTGAGGCGCCCATTGGAATGGCGTGTGCGACTTGGGAATAAAGACGGATACGGAGATGGATACGCTTACCTTTGCACGTGGACCGAGAACCCTGCGACCGACCTCCATCACACGTTCCGCCGTCTTGGGAATCCCGATGATGTCTTCGTCCGTCTCGGTGGGAAGCCCCATCATAAAATACAGCTTCATGCGCCTATATCCTATGTTGAAGGCGTTCTCGGCAGCACGCAGGAGGTCTTCTTCCGTCACGTTTTTGTTTATCACGTCACGGAGCCTCTGCGAACCCGCCTCAGGGGCAAACGTAAGCCCCGCCTTGCGTGAAGCTCCCACGGACGCGGCCATCTCCACGCCGAAGCTGTCGAGCCGCTGGGACGGGATGGATACGCGTACGCCCTGCGCGGAGAGGGACTCGTTGAGGGTCCGTACTATTTGGGCACACTGGGAATGATCGGTCGTAGAAAGCGACGTGAGAGAGCACTCGTCAAAGCCGCTTGCCGCAAGCCCTTCCAAGGCGGCATCGACCACCTGCTCGGCAGGACGCTCACGCACGGGCCTATACGTCATACCCGCCTGGCAAAACCTGCATCCTCGCGCGCATCCGCGCAGTATTTCCACGGCGAATCGGTCCTGCACCACACCCATATAGGGTACGATGCGCTGCGATACGGGTTCTGTGGCGGAAAAGTCCTGAACGCAGTGTTTTTTCACCACCGCCGGGGCGCCGGTGCCCATACGCGGGACGGCATAGCCCCATCGTGTAGAAGTGGCATCCGTCACCACGTCATAGAGAGACGGCACATAGACTCCCTCGAGACAGGCCAAGCGCAGGAGAATGTCTGCTCGTGAGGCGCCGTCCTGACGCGCGTCGCTGATGGTTTGGGCCATGCGCACGAGCGCCCGCTCGCCGTCGCCCAAAAGGACGGCATCAAAGAAGGGCGCCACCGGCTCGCAGTTCCATGCGCTG
>CACXZL010000465.1 GCA_902772085.1 uncultured Coriobacteriaceae bacterium
ACCCATCGACTACGACGCAGACATCGCGGCTTACATAAACCGCTAGAAAAAGGCCCCACTTGTCGCCCACACGAACTACCGAAGAGCCTTACACAGCTACAATATATGAGGGCCACTTCTCGCACCGTGGCATCGTGTATGAGTAATAGCTCTATAATCTGAGAAACAGGAGGCGCGCGATATGAGAAAGAAGAACGCGTGGTTTCGGGCAATGACGGCATGGTTGGTAACGGCATGACTTATGTGGGCGATGGTGCCAACGGAGGCGGTTGCCGAAGTCCTGGCCGCTGCGTCGGAGTTTGCGATAATGGAGGTTGGCGCCAACGATACGGAAGCGAGGGCTCAGTCGAAGATGGACCAAGCCGGAAGCGACGAGGCTGATGATGCGCAACCGGTTGATTCTGTCGTGCTCTCAGCGCAGGATGACGCAACGGAAGAGGTAACGGATACGCTGACGCGCGACACGACAGGCGCAAAAGATCAAAATTACATAGATTGGAACTATGGTTCCGATAAAACTGTCAGCGGCGCAGCTTATGCAGGAAACACAGCAGGAGACCATGGCTCAATCCAAATGCGCAGCAGCAACAATTCCGGTATCGTTACCACCGGCTCTGGCGGCAAGGTGCGCTCGGTTGTTGTGGAATGGAACAGCAATACAGCGAATGGTCGCACGCTAAACATCTACGGCTCAAACGAACAATTTGAAAGCGCAGAAGATCTATATAGCGAAGAGACCTGGGGAACACCGCTCGGAACTATCGTCTACGGCACAACCACAGCACTGACGATTGTTGGCAACTACGCTTATATCGGCATACGTTCAAACAGCGGAGCACTGTACCTCAATTCTCTATCAATAGCCTGGGCAAAGAGTGAATCAACCGCCCCAGCATATGCCGTCAACGTGAATCCCAGCGAGCACGGCAGCGTTGCCACGAGCCATACTGCTGCCAAGGCGGGGGATCGGGTCGCCTTGACGGCCAATCCGGAGTTTGGCTACATGCTTAATCAGGTCGTGGTAACCGATGCAAGCGGCGTCGAGATTGCCGTGAACAATAACGCTTTCATAATGCCAGAAACAAAAGTGACCGTAGACGCGACGTTCGTGCGTCTACCACCGGTGACTTATATCGACGAGCATGGTGAATTACAAGATACCGGCGAAACGCCCTATGGTTTCATTACGAATGACAAGGTCAGCGCCTCGGGTGGTGCAACGCTAACAGGCGGATGGTGGGTGGTACAAGAAAACGTGAAAGCAAGCCCCCGCCTCGTCATTTCGGGCGACGTCCATCTGATTCTTGCGGACGGCATAAAGCTTGAAGCGAACCAAGGAATCCAGGTAACGGGCAACGATAGCCTAACCATCTATGGTCAAACTTCTGGAAGCGGAAAGCTCGTAGCCAAAGGCAAGTCCTATGCCGCAGGCATCGGCGGAAGCAGTGACGAGTCTGGAGGCATCATCACTATAAATGGAGGGACCATCGAAACCGAAGGCGGCCAGGGAAGTGGGATATCTGCTTCTTTTGGCGGTGCGGGCATAGGCAGTGGTTCTGTCGATGCCCATAAACCTGCAACAAACGGCGGTGTTATCACCATAAACGGAGGAACCGTCACCGCCAAGGGCGGCCCATGCGCCGCAGGCATAGGTGGCGGAACTCAGAGTGCAGGTGGCACCATCGCCATCAACGGCGGCGCCGTTAAAGCGACAGGTGCCGGGGACCTCAATTCCCCTGATCAAGACGGTGGTGCCGGCATCGGTGGAGGTTATTCCGCAGACGGAGGTACAGTCCGCATTACAGGCGGGCAGATTACGGCACAAGCAGTTAACGATGCCGCAGGTATTGGACCTGGAAGCCATTATTGGGTTGATGGAGCCGAGGGACAGGTCTTTGGCGGTGCCGTTACGCTCTCCCTCTCCCGAAGCGCCGATTTTGTCCTTGCAAATACGTATAAGAACGATCATGGGGTTCGCCCGAGCATCTCCGTAACGTATCCAGATGGATCTGACGCCTCTGTGCGGAACAGCGAAGACACGACAAAGAAATACCGCGGGGCTCTTACAAGCGAAGAAGTCGATGCCGTCGCTGGTAAGACGCTGGTTGCCGACTTGCCCGTCTGCGAGCGCGCCTCGCTCACGCTTTCAGGCACAATAGGCGTAAACTATCTCATGGACCTTTCGAGCTTGAAGACAGAGGATCTGGGGTCCACCTATATGGAATTCAAGGTGGGATCCGGTGCCAAGCAGGTCCAGCACACGGCGCATTTCGATCCCACTCAAACA
>CACXZL010000466.1 GCA_902772085.1 uncultured Coriobacteriaceae bacterium
CGTAGCCTGTTCCGTTCGCATATTTCGCAACCATGGTAAATTCCATGTGCTCCTCCTGTCCTTAGTACCAAGCGACCATGCCGCGCTCCGGGATCTCTCCCTTGTCGTGGCGTCGCGACAGATCCCGCAGCGCATGGTCGTAGTACCGCCACCACTCGTAGACAGCATCCTCCGGCTCGGTGGAGAGCTCCTCTTCGGAGAGGGGCGGATCCCCGCTCTCTTCCCGCATGCGGCTTATGGAATCCCTCAACGCGTTCATCTCGGAGCCCGTCGTCCGGCACAGGAAATCTTTCCCGGCAGGCCTTTCCAGGTGCGCGGTCTCGCTATTCAGGTCAACGGCGAAGACGCCCGGCTCTGAGCCCTGATCGCCTTCCGGCCAGTACTCGTATCGGAGCATGCCTTCGTCTCGCTGCACGAGTTCGTATGTGACCATGGGCGCCTCCTCAGGTGGGCGGTTTCTTACAGGTTGAATTGTTGCATCAAACACGGCATTTGCGTGTACCAGATAAAGGACAGCCATGAGTGTTTCGCGACCGCAAATAGGCGCGAATAACCCTGTCGACGTTTCCAAGCTAGCTGGAACTCACCAGACAAGCACGCAAAAGCGTTTCCGCAGGTAGACCCCAATACTCCCCATATCGAAAAACAATACTCCCCATATCGGTCGAAAGAGCCGAAAACCCGACTGGAACTCACTCCATCACAGTGGAGCGGCAAAACCGCAGGTCAGGGGCAATACTCCCCATGTCGGGTAAAATACTCCCCATAAGTGAGTTCCAACTGGAACTCACCCGACTGAGTTCCAAGTGAGTTCCAACAACTAGGCTACAATGTAAATACTCACCATGCACGAGAAGCAACGAGTGAGACGAGACGATATGAAACAATACGAGAATGCAATTCCCGCAAGCGCGGGAATCATTGAGTGGGAGTAGTTTAGACTCGTAACACTCTTTCACGGTCTAACTCAGAACACATCGTTTTCGCAGTTCAAAAGTGGTGTGCTGACATTTTCAGCACACCACTTCTTCCTACAAAACAACGCTCCTTTAAGGATGTTTCTTCCGTGAATACCTCTGTGGGAGCACTGGGATTCATACAAGTATTTAAGAAGGGAGACCTGCAAGGAAGAAGGCCGTCTATCAAGCGATAGACGGCCTTCCTTCTTGAGGGCATTAGCCCGATGCGCCTTAGCAGTTGCTCCTCCGGTACTCATCGAGCTTCTTGTTGAGGGTGCGCTCCTCGCGCCTGTGCTTGGCCGCGAAGGCGGCGGTTGCCGCCGCAAGCATGACCAGATAGGTCACGGTGAACGACGCCCAGGCGCCAACCATCCCGATTGGGAACCATGCCATCGTCACGGCCAACACGGCGAGTACCACATACAGGCAGGCACCGAACAGGAGGAGGCGCAGCGGGTACGTCATCCGCTTGATGACGACAGGCGTGAAGAAGACGAACTGCAGCGCTGCCGCGCAGACGCATGCGCCGAGCACCGACCAGCAGTACATGATGCCCTGCTTTGACGCTTCGTCGGCGAATATAGTCCCAAAGATCATGCATATGACCATGGTGGCTGTGAAGGAGACGCAGAGCGTGGCCAAGAAGGTCCTCGCGTTCTCCGCAGGCGTGCGAGCCTCGGTGTCGATGATGTCCTTGCGTGTCATTTTGGTCTCCTTTCCCGTGTTATTAGAGCATCCCAAGCTTGTGGCGCACGTCCGGCGCGTACTGCCGCGATATGACGATCTGGTCGCCGTTGTCCATGGTCGCCACGAGCCGTCCGTTCATCTCCGGGCGCAGTGAGGCGATCCTGCGGAAGTTCACGACGCAGCCCTTGGCTACCCGTAGGAAGTCGCACCCCTCCAGGCGCTCCTCCATCTCGTAGAGGCGCAACGTGGTCTCGTATACCTTGTCGGTGGTGTAGAAGAACGTGCGCTTGTCCACCGACTCCACGTAGAGGATGTCCGCGGCGTTCACCACGTAGGTGCCTCCGTCCGCGCTTCCCGTAACTTTGCGGTCGAATATGCGCAGCCTGGCGACGATGTTGAGGACCTGCTGGTCCGTCTTCCTGCAGACGATGGTGACCTCGATTCCGGTCGCTTCCGGTCGCTCGTCGATTGTTATCTTCATGGCGTTCCTTTCGACGAGTCGCATTCTACATGCCATCCGCGCCGTCTTGGACGACCCTAAACCAAGGTGCGCCTGGGGATGACCAAGTTGCACGTAGCGTGCTCGAGCTGTGCCGGTGTCGGCTGGCTTTGCGATAGGCGATCGATGCGGAAGGCCGCCGGAAGGCCGCTTATCAGCTTGGCAAGCGGCCTTCCACGCTGCCCGTTTGAACTTGGCCACGCTCAGCACGTGGTGGACCAACGACTGCGCTAGATTTGGACTGGAAGGCTTTACCCTCCATGAGCTCCGGCATACCTATCTCGTTCTGCTCGCCATGAACAGCGTGCACCCCAAGGTGATGCAGGAACTGGCGGGTCACTACAGCCCTCAGATCACCATGGACATCTATGCGCACGTTGAATATAGGCGCCAAGCCCGAGGCTGCGGTGGCCACCTCGAAGGTGTTCTAGAGATGCACGTTATGACGCGGCGTACACCCTACGTTTTCCAAGGCGTTCTTCCGCTGGTACAGTGCGGAGCACGATTCTTCCGAGATTCTTCCACGCGGGATGACTCTTCCATGCCGCGTCGAGATCACAAGCCTTTGACCTGCTGAAACAACGGTGTGAAAAGTTGCCCTAACTCCAAAGCCCTACTGAGCGGGAGTGACTCAGCACACCATCGCGAGGTCATGGCGCCGTCAGGCCCCTAGTAGACCATCGTGTCGAACTCTTCGAGGGAGACGGGGCCGAGAAAAGAGCGAATAGGCGAGTTTCCGTATGCCCTGAGCCCTTCGATGAGGCCAACGGTTGCCAGGTTGACGGCGTATGCGTCACCGGACGTCATTAGTTGCTCGATGAAGATACCAAGACGGGTAAGGAGCGTCTCGTCATGGTCATCTTGAGCATGCCGGGCGAGTGGCAGCAGCAGGTCTTCGTAGGTGACAAAGCAGCCGGTTTCCATGCCGTCCTGCCAGGAAGTGTGCTCCTCGAACTGCTTGGAGAGCTCGGGGAACGTCTCAAGTAGGAGCTTGTTGAGTCTGACCGCGTCTTTGA
>CACXZL010000467.1 GCA_902772085.1 uncultured Coriobacteriaceae bacterium
TACACGGCTAGAGCGCGAGGGAATCGTAGCTGGAACGACGTTGTTATAACCGTTCTCTTTGATGCCCTCGAGCTTGTCGAGGTGCCGAAGCGTCACCAATTCGATTGAATCCCATTGTCTTCCTAAGTCTCTGTTTGATCGCCGCCGGTTTTCACGGAATCGCCAGGGTGCCGGGTCTGCGATCTGATGGAATTACGTTTGGCGAGATGTCTCCTGCTGGATTCGCGTTTGGCGAGGCCCGGTCTGCTGGAAATGCGTTTGGCGAGCCTCGCCAAACGGAAAACCAGCAGAAACTCCCTCGGCAAACGAGATTCCGGTAGGGGTTTACCTCGGCAAACGCAAAAGCGTCAGAAGCCTGGTGGTCGGCCAGTGAATAGTAACCTCCGCTGACATTGTCATACTCGGCGAAGGCTGAAAAAGGTGCGCATGAGATGGCAAATAAGACATGATGGATACCACCCGCGAGCGCTATGCGCGACGTGCGCTGGCGCAGCATGCCGAAAAGCCTGTCATGGGAAATGCTAAACGCTAGCTATAATAGAACCAAGGCTGAAAGTTGGTTGGAAAGGAGTGCTATGAAACATTCAATTGCAAAGAAGGCAAGAGTGGGCTTTGTGTCGCTGCTTGTGCTCGTACTGGCGTGGTCGATGCTTCCCATCGCCGGTCTCGCATATGCGCAGCAGGCGATTCAGCCGGACGAATCGGACGATGCCATCCAGGTGTTGGGCGAGAGCGACGATACCTCAGATGTGCAGAGGATTCTGAACGGCATGACCACCGACGAGAAGATCTCGCAAATGATTGTACTTGCCATTCGCTACTGGAACGGCAAGGAAGTCACCAAACTGTCTGATTTTCCCGAGCTGGCCGACGCGCTGAGGAAGCATCAGTATGGTGGCATTGTCTTGCTTGGACAGAACGTCGTGACCTCTGAGCAGACAGCCCAACTTGTGGAGGATTTGCAGGCAAACAACGCTGCCGGAGCTTTTTCGAGCAACGTTCCGTATCTCATGGCGGTGGACGAGGAAGGCGGCGTAGTGGTGCGCTTTAGCATGGGCACCCGCATGACAGGTTCCATGGCCATTGGAGCCACCGGAGAGAACGGCGAGCAGAACGCATATCTCACCGGACAGATTCTGGGACGGGAGTGTGCCGCGCTTGGCTTCAACGTGGACTTCGCGCCGTCCATGGACGTAAACAACAACCCCGCCAATCCTGCCATCGGCGTACGTTCGTTCTCTGACGATCCCGAGGTGGTAAGTAGGTTCGGTGCGGCATTCAATCGTGGTGTCTTCGAGTCGGGAGTCATCCCAACGCTGAAGCACTTCCCAGGAGATGGTGACACCGATATCGACACGCACTTGGCGACAGCCACCATAAACAAGACGGCCGAGCAGCTAGAGGCCTGCGAGCTCGTGCCCTTCAGGGCCGCCGTTGGTACCGCGGACCTCGTCATGACCGCCCATATCACGTTGCCCTTGTACGACGATGCGCAGCAGTTGGCTGACGGGACGACCGGATACCTGCCTGCGACCATGTCGCGCAAGGTGCTCACCAGCCTCCTGCGTGACGACATGGGCTTTCAAGGCGTGGTGGTGACGGATGCCTTGGAGATGGACGCCATAAAGAACATAGCGCGTGCCGTAAGCACGAGCGATGATTTCACGGTCCAGCGCGCCGACATCGCTCAGAGGTGCATCGAGGCGGGGAACGACATCCTGCTCGCGCCTACCGATTTGAACGGCACGAATGAGACGCCAAACAAAGTCGAATTCTATGACGCCTACATCAGTATGCTTGCACAACGCGCTGAGGAGAACGCCGACCTCATGGCGCGCGTGAACGAAAGCGTGGGGCGCATTCTTCGCCTCAAGGAGAAATACGGCCTGCTCAAGGAGTACAAGACGGGCGGGGATCTGAGCGTCGTGGGTTCTGTGGCTCATCACAACACCGAGATGCAGATTGCGCGTCAGGCCGTGACACTCGTCAAGAACGATTCGAACGCACTGCCGCTTTCCGGCTTCGGCACCAACGTCGTGCTGCTGGGACGTGACAAGACCGACAACGTGGCGTTTCTTGGCGCCATAAAAGAGCTGCAGGACGAGGGCCTCGTGGACAAGGACGTCTACATCAAGAACTTGTCTGAGGGTGAGGCCACGGGAGCCGAGGACGCCGCGACCAGGATCACCATCGACTACTACTATGATTCCTCAAGGCCCACCGAGGGTCGCTTGACTGATGAGCTCGAGGCCGCCATCGCGGATGCCGATGCGGTGGT
>CACXZL010000468.1 GCA_902772085.1 uncultured Coriobacteriaceae bacterium
TCTACAGCTATGGAACGATGGACCTGCGCTGCTTCGTAGTCGAGGTCATCCTCAAGGAGGACGTCGACGGCGACCTGCTGCAGGCCGCCGTCGACAAGGCCCTGGTGCGCCTGCACTATTACCGCCAGACGTTCGTCCGCGAGGGAGGGCTCTACTACTACGCCTACAACGACCTGCCGTTCGTCGTGGGCGCGTGCGCTGAGGCCCGCGCAGTGGGCGGAGCCGCCACGAACTACCACATGGTGGACGTGACCTATGCCGCCAGCACGGTGCGCTTCGCCATGAACCACGCCTTCTGCGACGGGCTCGGGCTGAACCGCCTCATCGAGGCGACGCTCTATCACTACTTCTGCCTCAAGGACCACAAGGAGTACGCGAGCGACGGGATCTACACCGAGGACGTGCCCTACGATCCGGCCGAGGAATTCGACGCCTACGCCAAAAAGACCAATGCGGACGTCGAGAAGCTCAAGCAACTCGCGAACGGCGAGAAGCGCTTCCGCCTACCTGAGCTTGGCAAGCCGGGCACTCAGGGTCCCACTATGTACCGCTTTCCGATCAAGGTGCGCACCGAGGAGCTCTTGGGATGGTGCAAGGCGTGTGGAGGGTCGCCGGCATCTGCGATCTCCGCGTTTGCGGCAAAGACGGTGGAGATGGAGCACCATCCCGACGAGGGCGTGATCATGAACGTCCTGCCCATCTCGCTGCGCCGATTCCTTCACGCCGACAAGACCTTCAAGAACTGCAGCGCGGCGGCGTTTCTTGCCGTGAGACCGGAAGACGCTCGGAGCAAGACTTCGGCAGAGCTCGCGGCCAAGCTGCGCGGCGTGATGAAGCAGCAGATGGGCGAGGAGATGGCGCTGCTGCTTTCGTCATCGGTAAACATGATGACCCATCTGGGCAAGAAGATGCCCTTCTTCTTCCTCAAGACCAAGGTGCTGTCGATGCCGCAAACGCGTCCGCAGGACACCGTCTATGTCGACTACGTGGGCGGCTTGAAGACGCCTGGCTACGAGGACCGCATCACCGACGTGCGCTATCTCAACGCCGACCCCTGCGGGGGTTCCGTCTTCATCCTCATGAGCGAGACGGCGGGCTTCTTCCACATCAGCTTCTCGCAGACCTTCCCAGACGACCGCTACCGCCAGGCGTTCTGCAAGGTGCTCGACGAGGCGGGCATTGCCTATGAATCGTTGCCGGCAGACACCTACCTGAATCCCGTCGTGGAGATGCCTCCCGAGCAGAGATAGCGCACGTCCGCTCCGCACGAGTCTCCGTGCGGAGCGGTTTGCTGGGTTTAGCCCGCAGGTCGCTTCGCTACGACCCCGCCTTTTCATCGTCAGCCCAACGCGGTCTCTGCTCGACCGTCCACGATCCGCCAGGCGACCGGGTGGCAACTACCCACGTAAGCCCGCCGTCGTGCGTCACGCGCAACGTTACGGTAAGCGTGCCGTCCTCCAAGACCTTCGCCCTCGTTGGCGCCTCGAACGTGACGTCGCTCGTCGCATGCGCAGCGCACCACGCCTCCAGCACCCTCATGAGACTCGCGAGCTCGGCGTCCCCGAGTCCAGCAAAGTGCCTCGAGCCTTCAATCTCGGCAACCCAGACGTCTGTCTCATCATCGCACGGCTTACCGGCACCCCCATCGCGCGGCTGATCGTAACCCCCATCGCGCTGCTTACCGTAACCCCCATCGCTCGGCTTACCGGCACCATCATCGTCCTTCCGGGGCCCAAAGAGCGCCCGTTCCACGCAGAATGACGCGGCCATCGACAGCATGACGGCGATCGTCACCTGCCATGCGATCATTCCGACGCACACGTTTCTGAAGAATTCCATCGTAAGGCCTCCTATTTCGTCTGGTTCAGCGAGATGAAAGTCCTGTCATCCATCGCGACAGCCGCCGTGTGAAGGGTGCGTCCGCACGGGACGCTCGGCTGGTCGAGGGCAGGCCCCGCGAAATCCGTCGTTTCGAAACAAAGGCAAACAAACTCCTGCCTTTTGTGATTCATTTCTTTCAGCGCGCCGGCCTTGACGGCGCCTTCTGTGGCCGTGCTCATATTCGTTTACAATCGAAATAAAAAAACACTCGCGCCCGTCTGCGCAGACAGGCATTGCCGTAAAAGCTGAGATCGCCTTTCGCAGGCAGGCCTTGAAATCGGATGGCGTGGTCCACACCCGTTGAGGCTGGATTTTTTGTGTCCACTCACTTCGAAAACAAGCTTCGGGTTTGATTTTTGAGGCAGGTTTCGCCGTTCGGGCAGCATGGCACTCTCC
>CACXZL010000469.1 GCA_902772085.1 uncultured Coriobacteriaceae bacterium
AGGTAGGACTCCTCCGACACGGCGCCCTTGGCGTGTTCCAGGATCTCCTGGCCTGCCAGGGTGTGGCTCTTCATAATGGCAAACTCCTCGTCGGTGAGGCGACCGGGTTTGTTGAGGATCGTGTCCGAGACGGCGATCTTGCCAATGTCGTGCAGCGGGGCTGAATGGTAGACGTTAGAGATGAACTCGTTGGTGAGCACGTTTGCGCAAATGCCCTCGCGGCGCATCTGGTTCATAATGATGCGCGCGTAGGTTGCCGTGTTGCGCACGTGGTCGCCGGTGAACTTGTCGCGGCTCTCCACGATGTCGGCGAGGACCATAATGAGGTTGCTCTGCATGCGGGCGATGGCCTCGCTCTTCTCCTCGGCCTCGTCAATGTGGCGTACCACGGCCTGCGACATCTGGTTAACCGCACCGTAGAGGTGCTCGATCTCGTCTCCCGTGTGGATGTCGAGCGCCTCGATGGACTCCAGGTTCTCCTTGCGGATGCCGGTCTTGCTGTGCACGAAGCGGCTAGACACGCGGGCGATAGAGTTTATGGGCACGACGATGCCGTAGCGCGCGAGCCACAGGACCACGGCGCACACCAGCACGAAGAATGCCGCGAACAGGGCGATGATGCCCGCGACGAAGGAGTGCTCGTTGGTGACGAGCCGCTCCATGGAGAGGTCGGCCGCCAGGTAGCACACCGTCTCGCCCATGTTGTTTTTAAGCGGGGTGTAGATGGTGAGCAGCCAGCCGTACGCGTCGTTGGAGATTACCGGCTCAATCTCGCCGCCGGCCAGGAGCGTGGGCAGGTACTTTTGGAAGCTCGGGTCGAACTCCACGACGTCGCCGGGATCGGAGCCGGGCGTGTCGGCCGTGTCGGGGTCGAGCACCACGTGGCAGCCATCCGGCCGGATTTGGTACACGTATACGTACTGGACGTTCTCGAAGGAATCGCGAATCGAGGCGAGCCGCGCCTCGGCCTCTGCAAAGCCGTCGGCCTCCTCGCCCTTTGTGAGGTAATCCGTCACCTTGCTGGGGTCGACCGCATTCGCCATGAGCGAGGTGATGCCCTTGGCCTTGGCGCTCTCCAGCTCGATGGTTGACTGGTGGAAGGTCATGTAGCTAAAGACCGTGGTCGCCACCGAGGCAGTACAGATGATTGCGGCAACGGCGATAACAAACTTGGTGCCCAGCGACATGCGTCGTGGCTTGGCGTCCATGGTGTCCCTGAGCTCCTGCGCCGAGAGGGGGTTTTGCTGCCAGGGAATAAAGTCCAGGCTCGCGAGGAAGTCCTCGGAGAACATGTGGTACAGGAGCGTGGCCAAAAGGACGACGAGCGTCTTGTCCACGAAGCCCACCTGGATTTCGGCAATGATCTGTGCGGGCGCGAGGTCCAGATGGCCGGCTGTCTGGAGCTGCTGGGCGAGCGGCGCGGATATCTCGTTGCCAAAGTTCCCGTCGTAGAGCAGGAAGGTGAGCAGGAGGCCCAGCGCACCGCAGACGAGGCCCAAGATGCCGATTGCGCCCATGGTGCGCGACAGGCGTTTGAACCATCCGCGCTGTGCCAGGTTTGCGGTAATGATGGCTATGGCGACGTTTACGATGCCATAGTACATGTAGTTGGGGCTGGAGATGCTGTTGAGCAGGTTGGTGGCATAGCCTACCGCAATGCCGGGAACGTAGCCGCCAACGATGGATGCGAGGACGGTCCCCAGACTGTCGAGGTAGATGGGGAGGCGAAGCGAGGTAGTAAAGTATGCGCCTGCGACGTTGGCGATGACGCAAGCGACGCAAAAGGTGATTGTGCGCACGTATTGCGGGGGAATGCGTTTAAAGCGTTGGCTTGTACCCATAGCGCCCCTTGTCCTTATAGCTTTTCTCGATAACAATACAGACTATATAATAGCCGTTTAAAAGAGTTGGTCTTGCGAGAGGTCGCTGCTTTTAACGTTTGGGTTGGCGACTGATCAAGAGGCGTTACCCCCTTTGATCGGCAGAGCGCCTTTGGAGGACGTGCTCCTTGAGCAAACGTACGATGGCCGCTCGCTGCGAGCTGGAGCTTCCCGCGCCCGAGACCTTGCCCAGCACCTTGGTGCCCTGCGTTATGAGCTCTTTGGAGACCTTGGACTCAATAAACTGCCGGGCCCATTCGGTGTCGTCGATGGTCTTCTCGCCGCGATGGATTCTCTCGAACACGTGGGCCGTTCCCTCGCCAATGATTGCCACCACACTGCCGGCGATGGCCGCGTTGAGCACGCTGGCGGCGAGGTTGATGCCGG
>CACXZL010000470.1 GCA_902772085.1 uncultured Coriobacteriaceae bacterium
CGATTCGGCGGACTGGTAGGGCGCGCACCCCGTGCGCGCCGTAGAAACAGCGGCCAGAGGGCAGGCCGCCCTACCAGTGGACGACTCGGAGTCGGACACTGGAACAACGGGCGTCTCGCCCGTTGACGGCGGCGCGCTCGCTGAACGCGCCGTTGTGACAACACTGGTATCGGAATCTTCCGCCCATTCGTTGCCGACCCAGGCAGCAAGTACTGCGCCGCCGCAGAGGAGCGCGATGGCCGCTGCGCGCTTGAGCCAGAGCGGGACGGTGATGGAACCGGCACGCTTCGCGGCGGGGATGGCGGCGGTGGCTAGGCTGGCTGCAAGGGCGGCAGTAGGCGTGGCGGGCGGCGGGATGTCGGAAACGTCGTTCAGCGCGCGGAACCATGCGGCGTGTTCGCTCTTTTCGGCGGCGAGGAATGCCCGGCACTCCGCGCAACGGGAAAGGTGCAGGTTCACCTTGCGCCGACACGACGCGGAGAGGCGATTCTCTATCGCCTCTTCCACGAGCGCTTGTACTTCCTGACAGTTCACGTTTTGTCTCCATTGTGGTTGAATGCGGCATCGGTGCGAATCGTTCCCGACAACTGACCGCGAATTCGCTGCTTGGCGCGGTTGAGACGACTTTTGACGCTTCCCTCGGGAATGGCCAGAACCTGCGCGATTTCGGGGACGGTAAGATCTTCGAAATAGCGGAACACGACGACCTCGCGGAAAATTTCAGGCAGGGCGGCGACGGCCTGGCGGACTGCGGCCACGTCCTGCGCGGTGGCGAGGGTTTCGGCGGCATCCGGGGCGGAATCGGGCGGGTCGGGCAAATCATCCGTGAAGTCGAGCATGTTCGCCGCCTTGCGGCGGACGTCCATGCGGCGGAAGTTGACGAGGATCGTGTAGAGCCACTGGAAGAAGTTGCGGTCGGTACGGTAGCTGCCAATGCGTTCGATGGCGCGCTGCGTGTCGTACAACGAAAGCTGCGTTTCGTAGTTTTCGGGAATGCTGATCATGGCATCTCCTTGTCTTCGTTCCAGTATGGAAATACGATACCGCCTCAGGTGGAAAAACCGCCCGCAAGGAGCAGAATCGACCCCGCCTTGCAACGAAACGGCAACTCTTTGCAGCGTTGCGACCGCTTCGACAAGTCCCGCGACAGCACCATCTCTCGCCTCGCATGCGCATAGGGCGCGAGATGGGCGATGGGTCGCGTGATTCATGGCCTGAAACAGGTAAGGGTCGGGCAAGCAACCGCTTCCCGACCCTTGAGTCGCAAGTAAGGATACTACCTTGGGGCCAAGAAGGTCGAGAACAGCGCTCGGTGAGCGGTGGGTTTTCGGTGCGCGAAGGAAGTCGACAACAAAACGCATCATATCGCAGATGCCTGCATAGCAAAACTTTTTTATCAGGCAATATGCTTTTGATTCATCGTTTCTGCACACGCTTTTTCCCTCATGCGAGATTCGCCGCAAGCCCACGAGCTGTGGTTTGTTGGCTTTTTGCTCGAATTAAAAGATCTGGGAAATCAGAAGATTTCTACTTATACACAAATATTAGAAAGACAATCTCGCTTCTTCGACGAAACGTTTGTGGCACTCTGTACTAGGGGGTGGTCAGATGGCTCAGAGGAGAAGGTCCTTGCGCCGTCGCGCGGCGCTTTTGGCCAAGCGCTATGGCCTCGTGGGGAAGGGCAGGGTTCTCGCGACGTGCGTCGCATGCGTAGCGGTCTTGACGGGCATCGGTCTAGCAAGGATGACGACAAGGCCCGTCGTGACGATAGAGCGCGATGTCGACGCCGTCGCCTCGTCCGATGCGGGCGATGGTGGGGATGCGTCTGCCGTCGGGGCAACCACGTACGCGACGCGCAACGAAGAAGGGCCTGCGAGGCAGACGAGCGAGGTGAAGGGAGAGACGCCGGAAATCGTCCATGTCGTCGTGCATGTGGATGGCGCAGTCGCAAACCCGGGAGTCTACGACATCGCAAACGACGTCCCACGCGTCAACGACGCCATCGTGCTGGCAGGTGGGCTCGCTGACGACGCAGACACCTCGTCGCTGAACCTCGCGTCCCCACTCCAGGACGGCCAGAAGGTGCATGTGCCGCATGAAGGGGAGGAGCCCGCGCAGGCGCTGTCCCAGACGGCGAGTCCGACGTCTGAGAACGCGGATGCGGAGGCTGCCTCTCGGTCCTCTCTCGTGAACATAAACACTGCGACCGTGGAGGAGCTCCAAGCCCTGCCCGGCGTGGGGGCCGCCACGGCGGCATCCATCGTGGAGGAGCGTGAGGCGAACGGGGCGTTCGCGGCACCGGAGGACCTCATGCGCGTGTCCGGCATCGGCGAGAAGCGATTTGCGAAGATGAGGGGCATGATCTGTGTATAGGCGTACGGATCGTCCGCGGCGACCCGCCATTCCCGTTACCCTGCATGCGCTCGCGACCGTCCTGCTTGCTACGCGCGCGATGCTGCGCGAGGGGCAGGCTTGGCTGGACGGGGCGTCTGGTAGGGTCATGCTCATTATCTCAGCCGTGTCGGTGGCGACGGCGCTGATATGCCGGTGCGCGCACAAGGGTTGCTATGCCTTCTTCGGCGTCGTCTCGGTATCGCTGTGCGCGTCCTTCGTCTTGGCGTCATGCGTCCTGCGGGGTGGCGAGGGTTTCTCGGAGAGCCTTCTCCACAGTGCCATTTCCGATTGGGAGCTCAGGGTGGCGAGCAATCCGCTCGAGAGGAATGACGGCTATCGATGCAGAGCCACTGCCATGCGCCCTGACGGACCATCGGGCGACGTGTGGCTCTCGCTCGACGAGCGTCTGCCCGTGGGCACAACGCTGCGCTGTGCTGGTCGCTACGCGAAGAACGGCGACGACGAATGGGGCGTCTCCGCACGGATGCAGGGCGTGTGGGGAAGCGTGAGGTCGTTTCGGATACTGGACACGAGGGCACCGCAGGGCGTCCTGGGCGTCCTTGGCGCACTTCGCGAGGCCGTCGTCGCCTCGATAGACCCCGCATCCTCGGAGGAGCGGGCCCTGCTTGCGGGATGTGTGAGCGGGGCGAGAGGCGGGCTCGTGTCGTTTGGCATCGACAAGACCTTCTCGCGCTGTGGCTCCTCCCACCTCATAGCGGTCTCGGGCAGTCACATGGCGGTTCTCTCAACGCTTGTGGCCGCCCTGTGCGGCATGGCGCACCTGAGCCGTCGCTGGAGCGTCGGTGCGACGATGACGCTCAACGGCCTTTTCGTGTTGCTCTGCTGCGCTCCGATCTCTGCCGTGCGTGCATGGATCATGACGACTTCGGCCATGGCGGCGGGTCTTCTTGGAAGGAGGTCGCATGCGATATCGGGAGCATCGATGGCTGGCCTGGTCATGGTGCTCGTCGACCCCACCGCGTCGGGTCAGCTCGGATTCCTCCTCTCCATCACGGCCGTGATCGGGCTGTCGCTGTTTTCTTCGTACGCCACGTACGCCATCCGCGCCGTCGTGGGCTCGCATCGTCCGCCTCGCTTCGTGCCAAGGCGCATGCTCGGAAGGCTCTACGCGCTATCCACGGGCGTGTGCGAGGGATTTGGCGCCTCGGTCGTGGCACAGCTCTCCACCTTGCCAGTCTCGCTCGAGTCCTTTGACGAGGTGTCGCTCGTGGGTCCGGTGG
>CACXZL010000471.1 GCA_902772085.1 uncultured Coriobacteriaceae bacterium
CATGCTGCTGGATAACATACTGTCCACGGGCCTGACATCGCTGTCGTCGCTGCTGTTCATCTTCCAGATCTTCTCCTTCGCGCCGGCGCTGGTGGTGCCCTCGGTGGTGATCGTGCTGGCCACCTTCGTGCTGAGCGTGGCGACGTCGCTGGCCCAGGTGCGCGTCTCCCGGCGGAAGATGCAGCTGTCGGCGAAGGAATCGGGCATGAGCTATGCGCTGGTCAGCGGCATCCAGAAGATAAGGCTGTCCGGCGCCGAGAAGCGGGCCTTCGCCCGGTGGGCGGGGCTGTACGCCCAGAACGCCGAGCTGGAATACAACCCGCCCACGTTCCTGAAGCTGAACGGCGTCATCACCAAGGCCATTTCGCTGGTGGGCACCATCGTGCTGTACTACATGGCCGTCAAGAGCGGCGTGAAGCCCCACGAGTACTACGGCTTCAGCGCCGCCTATGGCGAGCTGATGGGGGCCTTCACCGCACTGGCGGGCATCGCCGTGTCGGTGGCGGCCATCAAGCCGGTGCTGGAGATGGCCGAGCCGATCCTGAAGGCCGAGCCGGAGGTCAGCGCCGAAAAGATCCCGGTGACGAGCGTTTCGGGCGCCATCGAGATGAGCCACGTGTCGTTCCGCTACGAGGAGAACGGCCCCTGGGTGCTGCAAAACCTGTCGCTGAAGATTCGCGCCGGGGAGTACGTGGCCATCGTGGGGCGCACCGGCTGCGGCAAGTCCACGCTGGTGCGGCTGCTGCTGGGCTTTGAAAAGCCCCAGAAGGGCGCGGTGTACTACGACGGGCGGGACCTGGACACCATCGACCCCCGGTCGCTGCGGCGGAAGATGGGCGTGGTGACCCAGGACGGCCAGCTGTTCCAGGGTGACATATTCGCCAACATCAGCATTTCAGCGCCCCAGCTGACCCTGGAGGAGGCCTGGGAGGCCGCTGAGCTCGCCGGAATCGCCGACGACATCCGGGATATGCCCATGGGGATGATGACCATGATCTCCGAGGGCCAGGGCGGCGTGTCCGGTGGGCAGAAGCAGCGCATCATGATCGCCCGCGCCATCGCCCCCAAGCCGAAGATACTGATCTTCGACGAGGCGACCAGCGCCCTGGACAACGTGACCCAGCGGCAGGTCTCCAACGCCCTGGACAGCCTGAAGTGTACCCGCATCGTCATCGCCCACCGGCTTTCGACGATCCGGAATTGCGACCGGATATTGCTCATAGACGGGGGAAGGATCGTGGAGCAGGGAACCTATAGGGAATTGATCGACAAGAACGGCAT
Organism: uncultured Coriobacteriaceae bacterium; assembly: GCA_902772085.1. Classification (GTDB taxonomy): domain Bacteria; phylum Actinomycetota; class Coriobacteriia; order Coriobacteriales; family Atopobiaceae; genus RUG440. The sequence goes on from CACXZL010000471.1 coordinate 1,282, forward strand.
GTTCGCCGACCTCGCGACTATGCGGGCCGCGCAGCTCTTGCCGCAGCCCGGGCTCCCGTGGAAGATGCACGAGCGCACGTGCCCCGCGGCGAGCATGCGCGGCAGGAGCCCGCCCGGCCCGACGATGGCCTGGTTTCCGACCATCTCGTCGAACGAGTCCGGTCGCACGCGCTCGGCCAGGGGCGTCGTGTCCGTTACGGCTGCCTCGTGCTCGAGTCCGTCATGTCCTTGTACCTTCTCTCCCATTGGCTCTCCGTCACCTCCTTCGCGGCGTTGCGCGCCTTCGCGCTCTGCAGGATGCAGTTCCTGTATGCGCCGAACGACTTGACGGTCAGCTCCCTCGCGTCGCCGACGCGTATCGCCCTTCTGCCCTTCGCGAGGGTGAACTGGTTCGTCGTGGCGACGAGGTACAGCTCAGCGTCCTTCGGCGCGGTCTCGACGATTGCGTCGAAGAGGCCGCTTATGTCGTCGAGCTGGTCCTCGGACAGCGACGTGTCGAGTCCGTCGAGCAGGAGCCATATCTCCTTGGCGCCCGAGCGCATCGCCTGGCCCACCTTCGGCAGCAGGCCGGAGAGCACGAGCTTCGCGTACTCGCCCTCCGAGGTGGTGCCTCGCGACACCTGTATGGACAGCGCCTCGAGGCTGCCGCCGCTCGAGAGCCAGGACATGTCGTTGTCCATCTGCTGCTTCATTATCTCGACGACGCAGACGCCCTCGGCCCTGAGGACGTCGGCCATCCTCCTGAGCAGCGTCGTCTTCCCGCTCCTGTTGCATCCCAGTAGCATGGTCACGCCCGGTTGGAACGTGAACCTCGGCTTCTTGTAGAGTATTCTCTCGCAATTGTCGTCGTAGGGACGAATCTCGAATGTTCTTGGCATGTTTCTCGGCTTTCCTCGCTTGTGTGTACGACCAGGTCGGCTTGGAACGTCACCGGCGTTCCGTCGTCCGTGTGCGTGCGGAGTCTCCACACGCCG
>CACXZL010000472.1 GCA_902772085.1 uncultured Coriobacteriaceae bacterium
GTGCAGACGTTCATCTTGCGCTTGTGGCCGTCCATGACCACGGTGACACGCTGGATGTTTGGACGGAACTTGCGGTTTACCGTGCGGAACGAGTGCGCAATGGAACGACCGGCAACGGGATGCTTGCCGCAGATCTCACAGACTTTAGACATGACAGACCTCCAATGGCGGCGCCTTGGCGAAGATGTGGCCACTGGCGCGCAGACTCACAAAACGAACGTACTATACCACATGCTTGTGTGCGTATGCGTCTAAATAAGGCGCCACCCTCATTTACACACTTATACGCGGAGCAGACAAGCAATCCTATACTTTACTCTCTCTTAACCTGCCTGACAAGTGCAAACCTTGTGAAGAAACACGGCCACCACACCTTCATGGCAGCGCACGGAAGCCCTCTTTGCGGTTATGCGGTTCGAGACGCCCCTGTCGCTCAGAAACGCGAGCTCCTCGTCCTCAAGATCCCAGCGCATGCCGTGTTCCGTGACGCGCGAGCCACAAGCCAGCGAGACGACGGAGAGCGTCGCGCCCTCGCAGCCCTCGATCTCCCAGACGTCGCATCCTTCGCATGCCAGAACCCTGGACTCAAAGGCATCCTCCACCAGGCGAGGTGCCGCGTCGGCGTTCTGGGCCAGCACGCCCCAGACTCCAAGCATGTGGTCGGGACGTCCCCCCGAGGCGCACGTCACCGTAAGGCGCAGGGCAGCGCCGCGTCTTTGCGCCTCATCGCGAGCGCAGGATACGGCCAGGGCGAGGTCGGTGTCGTCCTTTTCCACGGGATGCCGCTCGATCCTCCCCGCATGCCCACGCGCCCATGCACGCGCCTCCTCGTCGGAGGAGTCCTCGTCTCCGCAATACACGTCAGGAGCTACTCCGGCCTCGTGAAGTATCCCGACCCCGGCGTCGGCGGCCACCACGAAATCGGCCCCACGGGCAAGCTCGCCCACCAGCTCGGCCGAGCTGGGCTCGGGCGACCCCGCCACGACGAGCGCTCGGGTGACCCTCGGTCCGAGTCCGTCCAGAACCCTCGGGCTCAGCTCCCGATACGAGCGCGCTACGTACGTTGCCCATCGCCTGACGAAGTGCTCGTCCCTGCCATCATGGTCGTTCATGATCGCCACCGTGGGAAAGCCGCCCCGCACGGCCGAACGTATGCCAAACGGCGCGTCTTCAAAGACCCAGGTCTCCTCTCGCGGGGTCCCAAGCCTCTTCCACGCGCCGAGGTAGCAGTCAGAGAACTCCTTGCCACGACCGAGGTCTCCCACAAAGAGGATCTCCTCGAAGTATTCCATGAGGCCATGGCATCGCAAGGCCGACCTCACGAGCTCCGTGGGGGTGGCGCTCACGATGACGCAGGGAACGCCGCGAGCCTTCAGCTCCTCCAAAAAGGCGGCGCAGCCTTCATAGGGTCGCACCGTCTCGGCATACGCGCGCTCCACCTTCGCCCAGAGCTCGCGAAAGAGCGCTTCGCCGCTCTCTCCTATGCCGAGGTTGTCGTGATACCAGAAGCACTTCTTGTCCATGTCGAGGGACTCGTGCTCCAAAAACACGCGCATGGCGTCTTGCACGCCGTAGCTCTCCAAGAGCCCCACGCACGACTCCGTCCACATGGGCATGGAGTCCAGAAGCGTCCCGTCGCAGTCAAAAATCGCACCCTTGATCGCCATCGAGGTCCCTCGTCTCTTTGCATTGTGTTTTTACGTACGCACACTCAAACGTATGGTAAGGTATATGGCTGGAAAAATCACCGTGCGTGGAAGGAAACACAATGGCACGCTACGACTATCACTGCCCGTCCTGCGGCAACCAGTTTGAGGTGGAGCATCCGATGGCAGAGCATCCCATCATCACATGCCCAGAATGCGGGGCAGAGGCTCAGCAGGTCTTCGGCGCCTCGGGCATAGTCTTCAAGGGCTCCGGCTTCTACAACACGGACCAGCGAGGAAAGAGCGGCGCCACCTCCGCGACGAGCTCCACGACCACCAGCAAGACTTCGAGCAGCGATTCGTCCAGCAGCTCGACTACGACGACGGGCAGCTCGAGCGAGTAGCGATTCACGGGGCCATCAACCCCTGCTCATGATCGCACAGAAGTGCCCGTCGGCCCCTCCGAGGCACGGGGCCGACAAGAACGGCTCTTCGACGAGCTCGAACTCCTCTCCAGCCGCGCTTATCAGAAACGCATCCACCACGTCCTCGTTCTCGCGGCGAAGCACCGAGCACGTGGCATAGCAGAGAAACCCTCCTGGAGC
>CACXZL010000473.1 GCA_902772085.1 uncultured Coriobacteriaceae bacterium
TCGTCTTATGACGGACAAACTCAGTTACCAATCTCGGTCTCATTTTCGCTGGGGCTGAACAACGTGCCGCTAGTGGTAATAACGTCCTCGGTGTCAAACTCGATTACGTCCATATCCAGAGACTCGTACTCTTCTTTCACGGCTCACTCCTTCGGTTAAGCGACGTTGCTTCCGCCATGTTCCTAATGCCAAAACACACGTCTGCAGACTGATTATAGTGATACAGCGCCATCATGAGGTACTGCAAATTCTGGTTACTTGATGATGTGACCGCCCATTGCCCATAGCCAAGTGGGCCATGATGCGCGGTGACCGTTCTGGCCCCGTTGCTGACAGCAATGTCGTACATGTTATCGAGATTCTTCGCAGCAATGTCAGTGAGCTCCACGTAGTACATCGAGTCCTTCTCAACGGGCTCCATGACCATGTCACCGAACTTGATCGTGAGGGCGCTCACGTCATCGGACTTGAAGTACATCCTGAATGACGTATTGCTAAGCAGATCGAGCGCGGTCCCCACGTAGGTAAAGTGGTCGATGCTCTTGGGTGAGGGCACGCTGTAGCTCACCCCGAGGTCCCGAACCACCTCGAAGCCCGCTATGATGGGCAGTTCCTCTTTGATGCCACCATCACGCACATCAAAGTAATGTGTTCCTATAGTTTTGCCAACCCCTCAACACGCAGCAGGTCGCATGATGCCTAGACATGCCGAAACTGGCCCTCCTCCGGGAGGGCCTTCTCGTCGCCGCACCTTGGACTTGCGTCAGGCGACGTAGGGCCTGACGTCCCGCATGACCGCGTATATCACCTTGAGGCGCTTGCGCGCCACGGCCTTTATCGCGGCCTTGTAGGGCATGCCCCTGTCGCGGCAGCGCTCGTAGTACTCCCGGTAGTAGCCCGAGCCGCGCGCCAGGCACGAGCAGCTGAATATGAGCAGGTTCTTGAGCTGCTTGTTGCCCTGCCTCGAGGACGACACCGAGTTGAGCGAGGTCCCCGACTGGCGGTTCCTGGGCACGAGGCCGCAGTAGCTGGCCAGGTGGTCGTGGTCCTCGAAGTCGGAGATGTCCACGGAGAGGACGAGCTGCGCGGCGGTCCTGGGGCCGACGCCGGGCACCGTGAGCAGGCACCGGTACGTCTCGTCGCCGTCCACCTCGGCCTCCACGAGGGCTGCGAGCTCGGCGATGAGGGCGGTGTCCTCCGCGATCCTCGATGCGAGCATCCTGACGAGGGTCGCCTCGGCCTTGACCTGCGGCTCCGTAGGCCTGGTCGCGGTCGGGAGCGCCGCCCAGAGCCTGTCTGCCGCGCCTCTCGGCGCGTCCCGCGTGAGCGCCGCGTACCTGCGCCTCCCGGCGTCCAGCATCTGCCACGGGCCGCCGACGCGCGACATGAGCGAGAGCGCCCACGCCGCCTCGCAGTCCAGCTCGCGCTCGAAGGCCGGGTTCGACTCGAGCAGCAGCGCCCTGAGCCTGTTGACGCAGTGCGTGCGGTCTCGCAGCAGGTCGCAGCGCTGTGCCTCGAGCCTGCGGGCGCCCTCGAGCGCGCCCTCCTCGGGAACCGGCCTGAGCGCCTGCGGCACGCCCATGGCCGTCCGCGCGATCACCTCGGCGTCCCGCTCGTCGGTCTTCGCGTCGCCCGGGAACAGCGACGACGCCCTGTTGGCGGCGATTCCGGGCAGGTAGGCGACCTCGATGCCGGCGGCCCTCGCGCGCCTGACGACCGTCGTGCCGATGTTGCGCCTCTGGTCGACGACGGCGAGCGCCCGGCCGTGAGCCGCGGCCTCGGCGAGCACCCGGTCGATCGCGGCCTCGTCGTTGGCCACCCCGACGTTGAAGGCGACCGCGCCCCCAGCCAGGACGCAGCACGCCCTGTGCGCGAGCTTGCCCACGTCGAAGCCCACGAAGGCGTCGTACGGCCCCTCGAATGACTGCATGGTGTATCCTCCTAGCCAAGTCGGCCGTCCGGAGGCCTGCCCGCGACACCCACATTACCGAGCCGAGAAACAAAGGTTCCGGCAGGTTCCTATCAGTCGCCTTCTGGCGGGCCGTCCTCCCTCCGGTGGCAACACCCCCCGGGCCTTCGGCAGAGGCAGGGGCAGAGGGCCATCCGGGGGAGGCCGGTCGGCGGCCCCGCAGGGCTGACAAGAAGATAGCCCCAGCCGTCGCCGGGGCTATCAATCAGCCTTCGGGAAGCCATCTCTGACTGTAATGGGCGGAGCGCGAGGTCCAGATGCCGTGAAGTCCGTCGATGCCA
>CACXZL010000474.1 GCA_902772085.1 uncultured Coriobacteriaceae bacterium
TGGTGCTCGCCGGCGCGGGCGAGCACGAGGTGTCGCTCCTCCCGAAGGACAACGGGTCGCGCATCGGGCGCCTGCGCGCCGAGGGCCCCGTCAGTTGGACCGGCGCCATGGGCCTGGGCGCGCTCGAGGGCGACATGCTCGTCGAGGGCGACGCGGAGGTCACCAGCAACCTGGGCCTGGCAGCCGGCCAGACGCTTACCGTCGCCGGGAGCCTCGTCGCCCGCGCAGACGTTGACCTGGGCGGCGGCACGCTGGCGGTCGGCGGGACGTACGCGCAGGACTCCGGCCAGCTCACGGTCGGCGCCGGCTCCCTGTCCGTGGGCGGCGACCTGCGCTTCCAGTCGGTCTCCTACGACGGGGAAGGGCGAACCTCGTACGGCACGTGCGGATCGCACTTCGTCATGCAGGACGCCGCGGGCCGCGTGGAGGTTGCGGGCGACCTCTGGAGCAACTCCAACTACATGGACGTCGAGGGCGACCGGTCGGCGGGCACCCTCTCAGTGGCCGGCGACGTCAGGCACGACGACCAATACCGGTTCGTGACCGACGACGGCCTGACCGTGGTGCTCGCCGGCGAGGGCCAGCACGAGGTGTCGCTCGTCTCCAACGGAGACGACTCGTGCATAGGACATCTGCGTCTGAGCCAGAGCATGAACATGTACTCGTTCAACCCCAACCCGTGCTGGAACACGCTCGATATCGACCTCGGGCGGGCGGTTGTGGCCGTCGAACAGCAGGGCATAACCTACGACGGCATGGCCAAAGAGCCCGAGGTGACGGTGACGCTGACCGGCACCAAGCTCTCTGCGGACAACGACTACACAGTGGCCTACAGCAACAACGTGAACGCTGGTACCGCCACCATCACGGTAACGGGCGTTGGAGAGTACGTGGGAACCGCCACGGGCACCTTCCAGATTGAGCCGAAGACAGTCTCCAGCGCGACGGTCACCCTTTCTCCAAAGTCCTACACGTACGACGGGACCGCCAAGAAGCCGACAGTCTCGGTCACAGACGGCACGAAGACGCTCGTGGCCGGAACCGACTACGAGGTCTCCTACTCCGACAACGTCAATGTGGGCACGGCCACGGCGACCGTCACCGGCAAGGGCAACTACAAGGACACGAAGTCCGCGACGTTCACGATCGCGCAGGGACAGGCGGCCGACGGCTGGGTGGACCTGCCCGGCGGCAATAAGGGCTACCGCAAGAACGGCGCGCTCGTCAAGGGCTGGCTCGACCTGGGCTCGTCGAAGTATTACTTCCTCGACGACAACTCCATGGCCCTGGGCTGGAACGACGTCGAGTCGGACGGCAAGGTCATGCACTACTACTTCAACCCGGCGAGCGGCAACCTGGTGCGCGACACATGGTTCAAGATCGACGGGAAGACGTACTACTTCAGGCCGTCGGGCAACCTCGCCACTGGCTGGGCAACGATATCGGACAAAGGCGTGGACAAGAAATACTTCCTCGACGAGAACGGCCAGCTGCTGACAGGATGGCAAGACATAGAGGTCAACGGCAAGCTCATGCACTACTACTTCCGACCCTCGGGCGCCATGGCCACGGGCTGGGCCACCATCGACGGCCATAACTACTGGTTCCGCCCCTCGGGAAACATGGCGACCGGCTTCACCGACGTGGACGACGGTTACAAGCGCTACTTCGACGAGCAGGGCCATATGGTCACCGGCTGGATGAGTCTGGGCTCAAACACCTACTACTTCCGCTCCTCGGGCGCCATGCAGACTGGCACGGCCACCATCGGCGGCGTGGAGTACACATTCAGCGACAAGGGGGTTCTCATAGAGAGCTGAGGTTGCTTAAGGTGATGCGGGGGCAAGGTGGAGGGGGACGTTTGTGCCGCGAGCTTACGGCACAAACGTCCCCCTCCACCTTGCCCCCGCGAGACGACCTACGCAGACTCGCCTAACTCGACGACCACATCGCTATCGAACTGCGCCGTACCTGCAAGCTCATCGGGCACTTCGGAGACCTGAGTCTCTCCTACGCCCTCCCCCTTCGACTGCGCGGGGACGACGCCGGACTGCAGCACGCCGTTGTCACCAAAGACGTAGGCCTCGCCGCCGATGGTCGCCTCGCCGGTCTGCATCGCACCGGAGGCGCGGAAGTAGTAGGTCCTACCCCCTATCTGCTGCCAGCCTGTGAGCATCTTGCCGTCACCGTCGAAGTAGAACTTCGATCCATCCACGTCGGCCCATTCG
>CACXZL010000475.1 GCA_902772085.1 uncultured Coriobacteriaceae bacterium
AAAACGTACATAATGGAGTATATGCCATGAGTATATGTCAATGAGCTTATCTTCGTATGTGGTAAGTCCGGTCGCGTGTCCGATGCGTCGCGGCCGAGTGGCTTGCGCCTCGAGCCTGCTGTTGTGTCGGAACGTCAGAGACTGGCTCCCGCGTCAGGCTGTTTTCGTGGGTCTGCACTTGGTGTCTAACGTGCTTTACGACTGGCGGGTGCCGCGCGCCGTCCCCCAGCCAGTCCGTCCCCGGCAAGAGGCTGGATTTTTTGTGCCCGCTCACTTCGAAATCGGCCTTCGGGTTTGAAATTTTGGTCTTGTTTTCCCGTACGTGCGGTAGGGCACCCTGCGTTTGCGCAGGTAGAAGACCAGTAAATTAGACCCCGAAATTTCCGAGGCCGAAATTTCAAACCCGAACGCGTTTTTCGAAGTGAGCGGGGACAAAAAATCCATTCTCACCATGACGGCCTCATCTGGAGCGTCGCGGTCTTCTGTCGGCTCGACGCACGCTCGCTCGAAAGGAGCAGTACAAGGACGTCCACAGTCATCTTAAGCAACCAGAAAGCAATGCTCACCTTGAACGATTTTTCACGAGCGCTACAATGATGTCTGGTCGAATCTCCACGACCTCACATACGGAAGCGACGAAAGGACTCACCATGCCTTCCCATCATGCACGCCCTGCAGCGCAAGGGCGATTGCGAAGCTTGCTGCACATCACGGCGATTGCCATCCTCATGATTCTGTTTGTTGTCTTGATCGCGATGGCGGTGTACGGGACCTCGAGATTCGTGCTGGACACGGGATTCATCGTTGTCGTGGATGGAAGTGCGTCTTGAAGCTACGAACGAAAACAGCGGATACGCGTGAAGTTGCTACAATCGAACGGAAACTGCAATCAAAAGGTTGAGGTGGCAATGAAGACGAGCATGATCAACAAGTACCAGCGCAAGGCCCTCACGGCGAGGTGGCCGGAGGTGTTGACGAAGGGCGTGGCCGATGAGGGGGACGAGCCGCTGTATCCTGGCGACCTCGTGCGACTTCCGCTGGCCATTCGTTGGGGGTCAGGACCAGAGCTCGATGTTTCAGGAACCGTAACAGGCTTTGCAGTCGACAAGCGCGGCGTCCCCTCGGTCGTCGTACACGCGCCGGCCTGGACGGTCGACCGCGTGGACTCGTGGCGCACGTGGATCGTGAACGGTGACTTCTGCGCAAAGGTAGGCGAGGAAGAAGTGCGCCGCCTTTTCGACCAGGTGGCTAGCCGGCACGGTGAGGCGGTCGGGCGGAGCACCGAAGCGATCGGCCGAAGCACCGAGGCGGCCATCCGACGTGACCAGGCAACGGGGGGAAGCCCACTGCCGCAAGAGATTGCCCCGATGGACGCGCGCATCCGCAAGACGATGGCGAAGACGTGGCTGGGACTGATGGTGTCCGGTGTCAGGACGCGGGCAGGCGTTGCGATACAGCCGGGGGACCTCTTGAGGTTGCCGCGCAACGTGGCGCGAAACAGAGGTTCCCAGCTCCATGCGGCGGGGCTCTGTCTCGGCTATGCCGTTGGCCTCGACGGGAGTCCGTGCGTGGTCGTAGACGCCGTGGGCGAGGACGTGCCCGAGCTCGTCCGCTGGCGCACTTGGGTCGTACGCGGCGCGGAGTGCCTGGTCATAGACTCGAAGGAGGCGTGGCGGTTGGAGGCTGGGTACGACCGCGACGGACGGTTGAGGAAAGGTCCCAAGAAGGGCTGAGGGTATCTGCTTTTGGTTTCGGAAGGTTGCGCGGTGGCGTCGTGCGGACGGCTTTTCAGGCCAGACCCGTTGTATAAAAAGGTTCAGTCCAAGAACCTGTGGGCAGATGGTAGACTTCCGGCCATGGCGTAGGTTGGAAGGTGGGCGTCCCCTCGGAGGCGGCGACAGGCACGCCGGAGCCTGCCGCCCCGGGGTACGGACGCGCCGGAGCCTGCCGTCGCGGGGTACGGACGCGGCAAGAGGCGGCCCACGATGCTGCCGACGCCAGTTTCGCGCGCCCGCGCGGCCTCGGGGCCCGCGGGCGGGGACGCCTCCCGCAACCGTGAACCCGGCCCCGGGGGACGAGGGTTCACGGTTGCATAAAGATTCGCACCGACGGCCGCGCCAACTGGGACTTTACCACTTTTGATGCCCCTTTTCCGCAACCGTGAGCTCCCGGCGCCCGCCCGGAGCTCACGGTTGCGGAGGCGCGTGGCGGCGCA
>CACXZL010000476.1 GCA_902772085.1 uncultured Coriobacteriaceae bacterium
CTCATCCAGATGCTGGAGGGCGAGGTGTTGCCAATACCCATCTCGCCGATGCTGAGAATACGACAGCCCTCAGCAGCACAGTCATCAACGAGGTCAGAACCAATTTGAATCGCGCGATCGAACTCCTCTTCGCTCATGGCAGGCTCATAGAGGAAACCAAATACGGTCGTCCTATCTTCGAGATGTTCGTGGTTCGCGCGACGCCGGATGGTGCTGTCGACTGGCTCACTGGCTTATCTGGTATGGCGCGCTTCCATGCGCTCTCTCGCATGCACGCGTCCACGTTGGCGAACGCCGGACAACGTATCGTGGCCATGGCGTTCGACATCATGGGCATGAAGTCCTTCAACACGCTCTTTGGCAGGGAGGAGGGCGATCGTCTTCTCTGCTGCCTTGCCGATGCCCTGCGCAAGAACTTCGGTGGCGAGGCATGCTCGCGTTTTGGCGAAGACCACTTCTATGCCTTTGCCCCCGAGAAGGACGTCGTGCAGAAGGTTGAGGCCTTGTTTGCCGACTTTGCCGCGGCAGACTTTCGCCGTGTGCCCCCCGTGCGCGTGGGCATGTATATCTGCGAAGACGAAGACGACATCGTGATCGTAGGCTTCGACCGTGCAAAGACGGCGTGTGACCTCGACCGCACGACGTGGCAGTCGCATTACGCGTGGTTCACAGATGAGATGCGGGCGGAAGCCCATCTGCGCATCCACGTGATCGAGAGCCTGGACCAAGCCATAGCGCAACGGTGGATTCGACCGTACTACCAGCCGGTGGTACGCTCCTCCACGGGAAAGGTCTGCGAGGAGGAGGCGCTTGCGCGCTGGGTCGATCCCGAGTATGGCGTACTTGCCCCAAACAAGTTCATACCGGTGCTCGAGGAGGCATCTCTACTGCATCGTCTCGATCTCCACATCATCAGCTGCGTTCTCGAGGACTTCAAGAAGAAGCAGGACCAGGGCGTGCCCATCGTGCCCGTCTCGGTAAACATTTCGTACAAGGATCTCGCACGGTTTGAGGTCGCGAACGAGGTGGCCTCACGCGCCGACGCGTTGGGCGTGCCGCACGACCTCCTGCACGTGGAGTTCACGGAGTCGGCCATCCACTCCGACCCCGAGCTCTTCATGCAGCAGGTGAGCGCCCTTCACGAGGCGGGCTTCGAGGTGTGGATGGATGACTTCGGCAGCGGCTACTCCTCGCTCAACGTCCTGCAACGGTATGAGTTCGACGTACTGAAGCTGGACATGGAGTTCATGCGTGCTGCGGCGCACGATCGTAAGAAGGCCCGCTCCATCATCGCCGGTATCGTGCGAACGGCAAAGAGGCTCGGCTTGCGTTCGCTCGCAGAGGGCGTGGAGACCGAGGAACAGGCGCGCTTTCTTGAAAGCATCGGGTGCGACATGCTCCAAGGTTACCTGTTTTCGGCGCCCAATCCTCTCGACGTCATAGCTCAGCGGGTATACGACGGCGTGGGGCTGCCACGCGAGGCGCGTGACGAGGAGGCCTACTGGAACGACGTGAGCCGCATCAGCCTCACGGACTTCTCGGAGTTCGATGACGGCCAGGGAATCGAGGGCATCTCGATATCGGAGTTTCCCGCCGCGGTGCTGGAGAAACGCCAGGACGCATGGTACGTGGTGCGCGACAACCGCTCTTTCGGCGAGTTCGTCGAGGGCGTGGGAATGGTGGAGCAAGGCCATTCCGGTCTCCGCGTCAATCCGGTGATAGGCGACTTGGATCCCGAGTTCCATATGGCGTGCGCCAAGAGCGACGCCTCGAGGAGCTGGGAGCTGATTGGTGGAAGGCTCGAGTACGGCTCGGGTTTTCAGTTCTACGTAAAACCGCTGTCGTCGTCAAGGGACGCGGGAGCCTATCTGCTGGTGGGCGTCCCTACCATGCTCGGCACGGCACTGGGATCGTTTGGCGACGTGCCCGTGGCGTACTCCGTGTGCCGTGTGGTGTTTGACGACGCTCGCGAGCGGATTGTGGACGTGGCGTATGCCTATGCCAACCAAATGTATCTTGATGCGGTTGGTGCCAAGGAAAGGGAACTGGTGGGACACTCCATCCTCGAGCGCATTGAGAATGTCCAGAAGGCCAAAGAGCGGTGGTACCCTTACTGCCGTCGAGCTATTCTGTTGGGCGAGACCGTCCACGACGTTGTGTACAGCCCCGAAATCGACCACTGGCTGAGCTTTAGCATCGCTCCATGTTCCGTCG
>CACXZL010000477.1 GCA_902772085.1 uncultured Coriobacteriaceae bacterium
TCGGGGTCGTACTCGGCCTCAACGTCCGTGCGCAGGTCGATGATTTCGGCCAGATTGTAGGTGTTCTTCAGGCGATCGATGTCCGCTTTGGTCGCCTCGCCCAGAGAGGCCGTACGCAGGAGCACGCCGTCCTTCACGACCTTGCCATCCGCGCCAACGTATCCGCCAAGCTGGCGCGCGTTGCCCACGCCCTCGAGGTTGATGCTCTGGCTCCCGGAGGACGCCGTGGTCGACGCCCCTTCCATGCCTGCGAGCTGCGTCTGCGGCTCGCTCTGTGCACTGGACTGCGCGCTAGACTGGTCCTGCGTGGTCGTGCCGCCGCAGGCGCTGAGGCTCAGCATCCCGGCCAGCGCGATGGCAACAACCGTCCCTTTGCTACTCACTTGCATATTGATTCTCCTATCCTTGGCGATTTGCCTAAATAAAAAATAAATAACATGGATGTCGCTATCAGAACGAAGGCAACGAACAAAACCATAAGTTATGCAGTGATCGAGATTCACCGTTCGTGGAACGTCAAGAAACTCAGGTTCCGCGCCGCTCGACACCACAAACAAGACCGCACATCCAAAGGGAGCGTTTCCCTTGCCGCATGTCTGATGGCCCCTACACGTCGTAGTCATCGGCAAAGCAGACAAGTGCGCCTCAGGTGCCGCCCTGGCATCCTTCTTCGCACACGCCACCCCGCGCGTGCAAGAAACGGACAAGCTCGCCCGGTCCGCCGTCCTCGTGTGCATGACCGCTGCCATTCGCCCTCACACATGTACCGTTCGCCGAGCGGCTTATCGGCATAACCGGCATAACCGGAACCACCGGCATGACGTGCCACCCGCAGTTTGCATCGCGAGGCCATGCCTGCTTGAATGGCAGTCGGCCACACAAGGCCACGGCGCGGAATCTCCACCGCGCTGCGACGAAAGGGACTGAGAACCAAGGAGGTAGGTCATGCATCACGAGGTGAGCATCGCACAGGCGAGGCGCGAAGCGAGGCGCGCGGGAAGAGGGGCCATGGCAGAGGCGACGGTAGGCGCCGACGGAAGACTGGTCATGGACGCAGAGTTCGACCTCGGACGCCTTGGGCCGAAGAAGAACAAAGACGCATTCGTGATTCTCTACGACGTAGCGCGCTCGGCCGATGGGACCATCCCAGAGCCACTGTCGACCGACGACGGCGCACGCGCCGTAGTTGTGCCCTGCGCGGTGTGCCCCGACACCGAGGACGGGACGGTCACCTTGGGCATTGACGTGAGGCTGCCTGGCCACGAGGGGGAAAGGGTCGCCGTACTCGCCGTGAACGCGCGCCGTCGCCGGCTCCTCGCCCTCGCGGCAGCGACCGTCGCCGTACCCTGCGTGACTGCCGCCGCCCTGCTCTGTTCGTGGGGCGACCCCGCGGCGCGCAGAGGCCACTACGAGGGCATGACCCCCGAAGAGATCCGCGCCGAACTCTCCCGCGACGTCGCGTGGCACTCCATGGAGATATCGGTCGCGCCGCGCGTCAGGATGACGGAAGGCTCGACCTCCCTCGAGGCGCGCATTGAGAACCCCGAGGCAAACAGGTGCGACCAGAAGGTCAAGGTTTGGGAGGCCGGCCGCGAGGGCGACGTGCTGTATGAGAGCGGCGCCATAGCCCCCGGCGAACACATCCAGCACGTGAAGCTCGCGCATCCGCTGCCGCTCGGGACGCACCGGCTCATCGTGGAGTTCCAAGGCTACGACCGGACCCCGGCGCTCTTGAGCGACGAAGGGGTGTTCCTCGGACACGACACCTTTGGCGCGTCGTGCGCCGCCGAGATGGAGGTCGAGGTCGTCCCAGCGGAGTAGTCCGCCTCGAGGGGCGTCCGAGCATGCGTCGCCCCGTCTGGGTAGCCAGTCCCCAAGGGCGTCCGAGCATGCGTCGCCACATGGGGCCGCCGACGAGTGTACGCGCAGAGAACTGCACGGCCAAGGATCAAAACGTCGCGACAGGGACGCCCTTGTTTCGCGCCCCACCACATCGCCACAAACAAGGGCAGGGACACGAACATGGACGTTTCCTTCCCGCGGCATTGCCCGACGGCCGAGGGGCCACAACTCTCGAGCGTCCTCGACCGGCACGGTTTTACCCAAGGGTAGTGCCAAGCGCAATCAATACTGGGGACCGCGGTCGCTTGCCCGGGCGGGTGGCCGTCCCACATAGCAGGAGCGGACAAACAAGGCAGTCCGCACGGTTTGGG
>CACXZL010000478.1 GCA_902772085.1 uncultured Coriobacteriaceae bacterium
AATCGTGAGCGTGTCGCCCTCTTCTTCTGCCTGCATGCGGTCGATGAGCTGCACCGTCACCTCGGCCACGTCGGAGCCGACGACCGTGATGGCGTCGCCCTCGATGCCCATGACGTCACCGGAATGAATCGGGGAGCCGTCGGCTGCCTGGGAGTCGCGCACGGCGGTGGTGACCTCGCCGTCGCGCACGCCCGTGATGGCCTCGGTCATGGCCTCGACGTTCTCCTCCGCGCTTAGGTCGGTGTCCATCACAAACATCGCGGCGAAGCCTTGCAGCACCGTGCGCGTGGGGACCACGTACGCGTTGCATGACTCGCAGGCGCTCGCAGCCGCCTCGGAGGCCATGCGCACGTTGCCGTTGTTTGGCAGGACGATGACGTCGTCGGCATTGCACGACTCGATGGCCTGCAGGATATCGGCCGTGGACGGATTCATGGTCTGACCGCCGGAGACGACGACGTCTACCCCCAGCGAGGTGAGAATCTCCGCCTCGCCTGCACCAGGAGCCACGGCGATGAATCCCAGGCTCTTGCGCTCTGCGCTCGCGGACTCCTTGTCGGCGCGAATGCCCTCCGTGCGCTCCTGCGCCTCGAGGTCCATGTTGTGCACGAAGACGTTGAATATCTGCCCGCGATGGAGCATGTGGCGCAGCACGCGGTCGGGGCGGTTTGTATGCACATGGCACTTGTAGTCGGGGTTTGACCCCACGAGGAGCTCGCAATCGCCCATGGTCGCGAAATACCGCAGGCACGCCTCCTCGTCGAAGTGCGGGGAATCGGCATGGAAGAGGAACTCGGTGCAATACCGGAACTCGGAGCCCGTCCAGTCGTCGTTGATCTCGATGTCGACGACGTTTGCCACGCTTCCCTTCGCGTCGCCCACGTCTATGGTGGTCTGAAAGTCGGTGAGCTCGTCCTCGCGTCCACGATACGCGTTGACGAACGCCTCGAGGAACGTGGCGAAACCATACGCACCGGAGTCCACGACGCCGTTTTCCTTGAGCACGGAAAGCAGCTCGGGCGTACGTGCCACCGACTCGTACGCCTCGGCCACGAGCTGGTCCAGCATATCCTCCACCGTGATGTCGCGCACCTTGGCAAGCTGATCCGCCTTCGTCGAGACGTCACGAAGGACGGTGAGGATCGTGCCCTCCACCGGTTTGCGCACCGCCTTGAAGGCGACCGCCACGCCGTTGCGCAGAGCAGCCGCGATGTCCGCCGGCGTGCCTTCCGCGTCCCGTACGGGCACGAGACCCTCTGCGACTCCGCGCAGGATCTGGCTCGTGATGACGCCCGAGTTTCCACGCGCACCCATCAGCGAGCCATGCGTGATGGCCTGCGCAATGTCGGACATTGAGGCGCTGTCGGGCAGAGACTCTATCTCGTGCACCACGGTTGCCAACGTGAGCGACATGTTTGTACCGGTGTCGCCGTCGGGTACCGGAAATACATTGAGCTTGTTTATCTCCTCGGCCTTCTCTGAAACGACCCTTGCGGCAACGGGAAAGCACTTGCGAATTGCTCTGGATATCATGAAGCTGAGACCTCTCAGAATTTTGTGGACCTACAGATGTGCCGCGGGCAGGCTAGTTCTTGCGCAAGCCCTCCACGTGGACGCGAACCTCAGACTCGGATATCTCCGCAATCTGGTTGAGAATGAACTTCACCGTGCTCACAAGATTCTGCGCCACGGATGACATATTTACTCCCTGCTCGAGTATGACATGCAGGTCTACCGCCACAAGCCCATCCTCGAGCGAAACCTCGATGCCCTTGCTAAGCCGATAGATGGGAAGTAGCCGCGCCACGCCCTGCTCTTCGTCGGTAACGGCCATGCCTACGACTCCGTAGCACTCGAGCGCCGCGTAGCCGGCAAGGTCGGCGATAACGTCATTCGAAACTCTGAGGGAACCGGGAACCTTTTGTGCCATGGTAGTCTCCTCTGCGTGCTCTGTGAAAATAAGAATCTGTGAGATTATAGCAAATCATCGGGTGCCAAGAGGGGCCAAACGCCTTTTGCCACAAAAGTCATCGCTCGTGTTGTTGCCGTTCGCACCCCTGGCCCTGCGCCAGCAGCAAGCGGCTCCGCGCTCGCTCTGCTCGCTCACTTCGTGAGTCGCCGCTTGCAGGCAAGCGCAGGGCCAGGGGTGCGAACGGCATCAAGTATCCTTTAACAAAACCCCGAAGCCAAGAAAGACTTCGGGGATTC
>CACXZL010000479.1 GCA_902772085.1 uncultured Coriobacteriaceae bacterium
TATGCTCGCTCACTTCGAAATCGGGCTTCGGGTTTGAAATCTGGGGCAGGTTTCCCCGTGCGGGCGGTATGGCACCCTCCGTTTGTGCAGGTAGAATGCCCGCAAATAAGACCCCGCAATTTTGGAGCCCGATATTTCAAACCCGAAGGCGTTTTTCGAAGTGAGCGAGGACTAAAAATACAGCCTCTCACCACGTCGCCCAACCCTTGGCGCGACGCAGCTTCGGACGGCCCGAGAGGCCCAAACGTCCTCCCACGCGTCTGAAAATCACACGCATTTGTTTATTGCGCACTTCAAGCGATGCGGCATCACGCCACGAGCCGGCGCAACGCACCAGCCGCATCACACGGACTACGCTTGCCCCTTCTCCGACTTAGTCGCCTGCAAGAACCTCTGATAGTCGCGTTCGTTCTGCTGGGCATACATACGGGCAAACTGCAGCATCGCCTTGTCGAAGACGTCCTTCTTTCCCAGATACGACGCGATGGCGTGTCGATCGCCCGTCCGCGCATGGGCATGCGCCAGCGTAATGCCACATGCCATCGCAACATCTACGAGCTGGTCCTCGCCAATGGTTTCCAAGTCGATGGATCCTTTGCCATCCCAAAGCTGGCGCACGTAATAGTCGTGCTCGCGACCGTCAGGCATCCGCAGACGAGTCCATCCCAAAAACATGTCGCTCACCGTCTGCATGGCATGCTGTCCCTCCACGACTCGCTGCCCGTTGTTTTCGTACGGTGAAGACCCGACGAAACGCTCCAGCACGGAGCTGGTCGCCTCCTTGACCTGCAGCACCAGGGCGTCGTGCTCGTCCACACCCTCAAGCACTATGATCCACGCCTGCAGGCCCACGCTGCCGACCCCCACGACTTTGTGCGCCATGTCCACGCCATGATAGGATTCGAGCAGGCTCACTCTTTCAGGCGGAAGCGACTCTTTGTACTGCGTGAGCACGCGGGCAACGATGCGGGCGACTTCGCGTTCGCCAGCCTCTCCCACGTTTCCGTACTCCAGGAGATTGCGCAACGGCACGATGAGAGGAGGGTCGCTCTTTACGCACAGCTGTCCATTCACGATCTCGGTTAATCTCTCGATGGCACGCGTGCTGTTTTTCTTCTTCGACTTCTCCATGGTCTTCGCGAACTTCTTGCGAGTCTTTTTGTCGAGCCTTCCGGCAAACCTGCCTACGAGCGCATCCATATCGGCATGGGCGTACCACACCTCCATGTTTCCCATGTCCGAGAGCCTCCACATGGCCTGACGATACATCCGCACGGCGCCGCAGACGGCCTTTTCGCGCGATTCAGGCGAGAAGCCGCGATGGCGGCCGCAGATCTCCACGCTCGCCGCAAGCCTCGCAACGTCCCATTCCCAAGGGCCCCTGCAGGTTTCGTCAAAGTCGTTTATGTCAAAAACGGTATGTCTCTCCGGCGATAGATAGAGTCCGAAATTCGAGATATGCGCATCGCCACACACCTGCACCTCAATGCCCGTCGTAGGCAACGTCGACATATCGGAGGCCATGACGAGCGCCGCCCCACGGTAAAACGCAAACGAGGAGGCAGCCATGCGCTCATGGCGCACGGGAACAAGCTTCTCCACACGCATGGCGTCCTGGCTAAGGACGAGCTCTGCAGCATCGGGTCGCGTGGAAGCCGGCACCCATGAGGCAAACACGTCGCGCGGAACGGCCTTGCGCAGCGTCTTTCCGTATTTGCGGCTCTGCTTCACCGTACGTCTACCCGTCGAGCCCATGAACTCCTCGATGACGCGTAGGCGCTCGGCTCTCAATGACGGATCTAGATCACCGTTACTCATATGTATCCCCCTTTGACTGCGGGTCACAATCATACTACCCTTCTCACGTAGCATACCAAAGAATAATTATGTCGTCGGCATGAGTCCAATAATATAACAGTGATTTTAATCAGCGAGCAGTCCGAACGGCCAGACAGTGTACGCGCGTTACAGCCAACGACGCTCTCAAACCGCCATTCAGGCTCTAAAGCCCACAACAATCTCTAAGGCGTATTATATTGACTTACAGATGGGGGAAGGAAGCGCAATGGAGCGGTACCGCATTGGTCTCATGGTGGGAAACAAATCTATCAGCTATGCTCACGCCATACGTATGGGCCTGCAAAACACGCTCGAAGACGCAGGACACACGCTCGTAGCCATTTCCGACCTCATTCCCTTCCACACGCG
>CACXZL010000480.1 GCA_902772085.1 uncultured Coriobacteriaceae bacterium
AGGGCATTCCCCGGCGGGGACGCCGGGCGCGCGGCAGCATGCGTGATGCTCGCGATGGCGATTTCCGCCCACTAACTACGTATCATTGCCTCCGTCCCCCTGACACGTCCCCCTGACACACTGACTGAATAGGTACGTGGTTTTCCATCGAAGCGGTAAACAAGGTGATTATTGAAAGAATAGCTTTCGTTTGTCCTCAAATCCAAATGATAGGCATATGAATCGTCGCTTATCCGATTGCTGTACCGCTTCAACAATGGACTCGTCTTCATTATATTGTAGAACAATCCATTTACCACCATGGTATGATGATCATTATCAACTATGTCGTAGTGAAGATTGTATTTACCGTTGACTCCCTGATAGAGAATTTCAAGATCGTTGTCATATGTCAGTTTTCCAGAAGCATTAGCATAGAGATCGTAGTTATACGCGCCGTTCTCAAGAACTATGTTTTTGCCGCTTAGGTATAGTTCTTTTTTGTTGTATCGCATAGCATACTCAGTTGAATCGATATTTATAACGCATTCACCCGGTTTGATATCTATGTCACGTGCTTTAGAAACGTTCTGCTTGGCATATCCATCGGCATCAACTTGGTTTTTGTTGATGACTTCAGGTGCTCCCTGCATAAGAGCTTCGTCATCGCCTGCGACGAGTTGGCCCTTCTCCTGCTCAGCTGCATCTTCATTCGCCCCGGCGGGAGCCCCCTCATCGACCGACGTGGTCACATCAACCCCCTGCTCCGCTTCCTCCCATACCTCCGGAAGCGGGGCCGTACGCTTGGCCAATCCTTCTAGGCTCGACACCTCAGTGCCATCATCGTTCAACGCGTCCGTAGCGTCCTCTTCCACGCACGCAGTGAGAGTCGTCTCAACAGGAGCCGAAGCCGCAGCGGACTCTTCCGCCTGCGCCTCACAGGGAGTCATACCCATGCCGAGCAGAATCGCAAACAACACGGTGGGCAGTCTCTTACTCTTCATGATTCTCTCCTTGCTCGAAGTGGGACAAGGCGTTATCGAGAAGCCTCATCGACGCTATCTGAAGTTGGACTCGGTGCTGTCCTTGAGGATGACGTCATGGGCACCGCCTTCGACGAGTGAGGTGGCGGAGACGAGGGTGATCTTGGCCTTATCGCGGAGCTCGGGGAGGTCGAGGGCACCGCAGTTGCACATGGTAGAGCGAACCTTTGCGAGAGAGCCTTCCACGCCGTCTTTCAACGAGCCGGCATAGGGCACGTAGGAGTCTACGCCCTCCACGAAGGTGAGGCCCTTCTTGCCGCCGAGGTCGTAGCGCTGCCAGTTGCGAGCGCGAGCGGAGCCTTCGCCCCAGTATTCCTTCACGTAGTTGCCGTTCACGGTAAGCCTGCGCGTGGGACTCTCGTCAAAGCGGGCAAAGTAGCGGCCAAGCATCAGGAAGTCCGCGCCCATGGCGAGGGCAAGCGTCATGTGGTAGTCGTACACGATGCCGCCGTCGGAGCACACCGGCACGTAGATGCCCGTCTCCTCGAAATACCGATCGCGCTCCGCGCATACGTCGATGACGGCGGATGCCTGGCCACGACCGATGCCTTTTTGCTCACGCGTAATGCAGATCGAGCCACCGCCGATGCCCACCTTGACGAAGTCGGCACCGCACTCCGCAAGGTACCGGAATCCTTCCGCATCCACCACGTTACCGGCACCGACCTTCACGTCCTCGCCATAGTGCTCGCGAATCCAGTCGATGGTGATCTTTTGCCATTCCGAATACCCTTCGGAGGAGTCAATGCACAAGACGTCAGCCCCCGCCTCCACGAGCAGTGGAACGCGCTCGGCAAAGTCACGCGTGTTTATACCAGCGCCGACCATATAGCGCTTGTGCTCGTCCAAAAGCTCGAGGGGATTCTCCTTATGCGAGTCATAGTCTTTGCGAAACACGATGGAGACCAGGCGTCCCTCCGCATCGACTATGGGCAGAGCGTTCAGCTTGTGCTCCCAAATGATGTCATTGCACTCATGCAAATCCGCGCCGTCAGAAGCCACCACGAGCTTCTCGCGCGGGGTCATGAAGTCACGCACGGGCTTTGTGTCTGGGTCGCGGCTCGGACGCCAGTCTCGCGTGGTAACAAGACCGAGAAGCTTGCCGTGCGCAGTACCGTCGTCGGTAACCGGCATCGTGGAGAAGCCTGATTCTTGCTTGAGCTCCTTCACCTCTGCAAG
>CACXZL010000481.1 GCA_902772085.1 uncultured Coriobacteriaceae bacterium
CGCATGACGGTCTCCTCAGGCGCCTTCCGCCTGGCAGGGACCTACGTCGAGGCGGAGGGCGCGGGCACGGTCCGCATCGAGGGCGTGCCCGAGGCCTACCTCTCGCTCGTGGGCGACTGGCAGGGCTTCGCCCACGGCGTCGAGGCGTTCTGCGCCACGTGGGTCCCGGACGCCGCCACGGCGACGTTCTCCCCCGAGGTCTCGCTCGACACGGCGAGCGGCAGGGTCACCGCGACCCTCGCCTGCGACGACCCCGCGTCCACCACCGTCTCCGTCGCGTGGGACGGCACGACCTTCGAGGTGTCGGCAGATGGGCGCTAGGGGGAGGCGCGGCTTCGCCGCCGCGTTCGTCGCCACGCTCGCCCTGCTCGCGGCGACGGCCCTGGCGCCGACGC
Source organism: uncultured Coriobacteriaceae bacterium (assembly GCA_902772085.1). GTDB lineage: Bacteria > Actinomycetota > Coriobacteriia > Coriobacteriales > Atopobiaceae > RUG440. Next base: position 396 of record CACXZL010000481.1, read on the forward strand.
CCGCCTACGCGTCGATCTCCGACGACGTCAACGAGTGGATGTGCGGGGTGCTGCGCGACTGCGCCAACTGGATCTTCGGGGCCCAGGCCAAGGTGCTCGCCTCGATCGGGGTGGACGGGGTGCTCTCGGCGCCCTTCGAGACGATGCTGGGCTCGGCGGGCTCGGCCAGCCTCTACGGCATCGCGCACGGGGTCTGGCAGTCGGCGGTCCTGCCCATAGGCTGCGGGGTGCTGTCGCTCGTCTTCACGGTGCAGCTCATCCACATCTCGCAGCGCATGGACGGCAACGCCAGCATGCCCGGCGTGAGGGAGGTCGTGTTCCTGCTCGTCTTCTTCGCCGTGATGCTCTTCCTCGTCCAGAACTCCTTCGAGCTCATGAGGGCCCTCTACGAGGTTGCGCGGCTCGCGATACGGCGCGCGGCCTCGGTCGTGGGCTCGGGCGGGGCCATGGACCTCACGGAGGTCTCCGTCGTCACCGAGGACGACGACGTGGCGGCGCTGCTCGCGATGATCGTCGTCGCGCTCGTCTCCTGGCTCGTCGTCATCGTCGCCTACGTGGTCGCGCTCGTCGTGACCTGGGGGCGCGCGATCCAGATCTACATGATGGCGGCGCTCTCGCCGATACCGCTGGCCCTCATGGGCCTCGAGGACACCCGCCAGGCGGGGGTCTCGTTCCTGCGGCACTTCGCGGGGACCTGCCTCGCCGGCATCATCACGCTCGTGCTGCTCGTCGCGTTCCCCGTCGTGCTCGGCGGGCTCGACGCGGCCAGCGCGGGCACCGGGACGGCCGCGGACTCGGTCGTCGGAGGGCTCAGCTACGCCCTCCAGTACGTGGCGATGTGCGTGCTTCTCGTGCTCAGCCTAGCGAAGTCCGGCAGCTGGGCGCGCGACGCCCTGGGCGGATAGGAAGGGAGAGGGGCCGCCGAGGGGCAGGCATAGGAAGGAAACAGACATCGGCCCGGCAGCGCCGGGCGGAAGGGAGGCCACCGATGGCCGACACCAACCACGAGGGGCGCCAGCGCGTCTACCTCACCGTGCACGAGAACTTCGTGCGCGAGGACATCCACTACCAGGACTGGAAGACCGGCGAGGAGAGGTCGTTCAACCTCGTGACGCTGCCCATGGGGACCGTCGTCGACGGCGAGGACCTCGGGGGCTGGCAGTTCAGCGCGCTCTTCGTCGACGAGAGCCGCTTCAAGGGGGAGCACTGGCGCGACGTCCCGCTGCTCGCCGACCGAGAGGTGTGGCTGCGCCGCTCCGTGCTCGACGCGGACGGCAACCCCATCCCCGACGAGAACGGCCGCAACCAGGTGGAGACCCGCAAGGTCCCGCCCCAGGCCATCAAGGAGGCGCTCATCGAGTCGCGCCGACGCTGGGCGGAGCTCCACCAGGCGCCCCGCCCGCTCGCGGAGCACGCGCAGGACGCCCGCGCCTGCTCCGAGGCGATGCGCCCCGGCGCCGGCGACCCCCAGCCCGAGGCCGTGCGGGGTGAGCAGTGATGCGCAGGTGGCAAAGGGACATGCTCCGGCGCCTCGGGGGCATCGCGATGGCGGCGGTGCTCGTCGCATCCCAGCTCCTCGGGTCGCTCGCCCCGGTCGCGGCCTACGCGGCGGGCGGCTCGATGACCATCACGAGCTCGACCCACGGCGGCGAGGGCTTCATCGCGTTCGGCACGGAAGACGGCCACGAGGCATACTGCATCAACCCCGAGCGGGGCAACCCCGACTACCACACGTTCACGCGCTGGGACTGGACGGGCGAGGCATCCGGGATCCTTCCCGACCCCCACGCGCTGG
>CACXZL010000482.1 GCA_902772085.1 uncultured Coriobacteriaceae bacterium
TGACGAGTATCACCCATTTCACCGGCCGGGGAAAGCTGAGATCAGCCTGATCAGAATAGGAAGTGAGTCACAAGGCTCTCAACGTCTCCTGCCGCGGATTCTTTACCGGGCTCTGCGCGGCTTTCTGTACATAAAGGCTCGTACGAAATGGATGGCCAGTCTGTAGTGGAGAGGACGCAGGGCCTTGTCCGCCTCCTTGAGCTTCTCGCGGATCGGGAGGCCCTGGGGACAGTGCTGCTCGCATTTTCCGCATTGGACACACTGGGTGGCAAAGGCCGGTTCCTTTGTGAGTCACCTCCTCCCCTGGCCGAGGTCGGGCATGACCTGCGTGGCGCGGCCGCGCCGGATGCGCATCGGGGACTCCTGCGACCGCGGAAAAGGCGGTTATATGGCCAAGCGGGGTTCCCCGCTCCCGGCGACGACGAATAACTTGCTCTAAGTTGCTGTAAGTTGCTCGTTCACAGAAGGGGCCATGCGGAGCTTGACGAACCAACCGTTCGCCGATTCGCCGTCACCTCGAAATAGATGCCGCATTGCCGGCTGGACCGATTTTTGGGAATCGGCTGGACTGGGCATAAAAACAGCCGCTCTACCTGCGGCTGCATTACTTTCTTGGGTATTCTGCATTACCCAGATCAGGTTGGAGGACCGCGCGATTTGGTCGCTCCTCTCAGCCGCACCCTACAGCTCCTTGACGTCCGACCCCTGCGGAAACTGATTCCCAAGCCCTAGCGGTCGCGCCTCCAGAGCAGAACAGCCTTCGTCGCGAGCAGCGCGAAGCAGATAATCCCTGCGTAGGGCTGCCTCGCCAGGATGAAGACGGCCACACCGGCGTCGGAGAGCGCGACCCCCGCCGCCAGGACTACCTTCCCCCAACCCCCGTCAGCACGGGAGGCGACGAGCTCGCAGAACCCGCAGAGCACGGTCGCCCCGACGCACGCGGCGAAGGCCGCCCTTACCCACGGGCTTACGCCGGTGAGCGCGAGCAGGCTTACCGTTGTCGGGCCCTCGTTACCGTTGCCGAACACCGGCACGACCAGGAGCAGCGCCGACAGGACGTCCAGCAGGCCGCACACCAGCGACGTGTACCCGTGCGCGAAGGACCTCTTTTCTGCCTGCGCGGCCGACACGACCTCGTCCGGGCTAATGAGCTCGTCTATCGTCACCGAGAAGAAGCGCGACACTTCCCTGAGCGAGTCGATGCTCGGGTAGCCCCTGCCGGACTCCCACTTGGACACGGCCGTCCTCGAGACGTAGAGCGCCTCTGCCAGCTGCTCCTGCGTGAGCGAGCGCGCCTTCCTTAGCTCCTGGAGCTTCTCGCCGAACTCCATGGTCATCCCTCCGATCGTGCAGTGGTAAGCCTTGCGTCGGCTCGCGCGACGGCGTACCGGTACATCGCGAACAGGCCAGCCGCCAGGAGGATCGCGCCGACGATGTCGGTGGCCCAGTGCACGCCGGAGACCAGCCTGCCGGCGACCATGAGGGCGGAGAACGCGGCCACGAAGGCGACGACGGCAACCTTTGCCTGAATGCTCTTCGACCTCCGCGCGATCTGGTAGGCCAGCGTCGGCATGACGCCCAGGACCAGCAGCGTCGTCGAGGACGGGTAGGACGCCTCCATGACGCCGTCGATGGGGATCGGCCGGTAGTTTATCGGGAACGCCTCGAAGACTAGGTAGGCGGCTGCGATCAAAACGTAGTGGACGCCGAGAAGCAGCAGGTCGGGATCGACCGCAAGGAGGCTCCTGCGCTTGATGAGCTGCGTGGCGCCCATGGCCCCGAAGCCAAGGCAGACGGCCACCGGCACGAGGCCGAGCCAGTCGGTGATCGCGTAGAGGACCATGTGCACGCCCGTCAGGCCGTGGAACCATACGTTGAATGCCGCGAATCCGACGCACGTGCCGTTCTGCCCGACCGGCCGCACGTCCACGAGCTGCACCAGCGCCGTCCAGAGCACGAATGCGGCGAGCAGCGCCGTCCCCGTAACGAGGTCCCTTCTTGGTTCTGTCATCTCTTTCACTATGATTCTCCGCTCTGTCGGTTGATCCTTGGCAAGGCGAAGGTACCCGCCAGGGGGCCACCAGGAAAGAGCCGTGCCGTCACGTCGGCGACACGGCCCGTGTCATCGCTCTCTAGCTGGGGTTTTGCGCTACCTGCGCCTGAGCCTCACGGCGATGGTATTGAGGTAG
>CACXZL010000483.1 GCA_902772085.1 uncultured Coriobacteriaceae bacterium
GTGAGCCGTGAGACCAGCGAGGCTTTGCCCTACCGCGACAGACTCAGACGTGAGATTATCAACGAGTTTGTCAACAAGGCCAAGGATGTAATAGAGAATGGCGCGCTGGTAATCAACTTCCCCCACGACGGCAGCATGTGGGCGTATGGCATATGCGATCTCAACACGTACTACCGAAGCATCCTCACGGTGGGCCTGACGGACGACGCCAACGTCATACGTGAACGCCTCCGAGACTATGCCTCGGACCCCGAGGTTCGCGACGCCGTGCATCATACCGGCGCCGCCTATGTATTGCAGCTCGACAAGGGTATCCCCTACCAGGAAGGCAACTGGCTCTGGCAGTTCGCTGAAGGCATGGTGGAAGACTGGCGGGGCATCGACGCCATAGACGAAACAACCCCCGGCTTTTCTTTGGTACTGGCCGAGGGTTCCGACATGCGTCTCTACCGCATTGAGGCTCTATGAGAGGCGAAGCTACTTGAGCGTGGCATACATGATGGCCTTGATGGAATGCATGCGATTCTCAGCCTCGTCAAAGACGACGGAGCGCGAAGACTCAAAGACCTCGTCCGTGACCTCCATCTCCTCGATGCCGAACTTCTTGGCGATCTCGGCACCGATAGTCGTCTTTGTGTCGTGAAAGCTCGGTAGGCAGTGCATGAAGACGGCATCGCTTGCCGCGAGGTCCATCACAGCTGCACTCACCTGATAGGGCGCGAGCAGTCGTATGCGCTCGGCCCAGAGCTCCTCCGGCTCCCCCATCGAGACCCAGATGTCGGTATAAAGCACGTTCGCGTCGGCCGCGCCTTCCGCCACGGAGTCGGTAAGCGTCACCGACCCGCCGGTCTGGGACGCGATTTCTCTGCACGTCGCCACGAGCTCGTCGGCAGGCATGTTTTCCTTCGGGCCGCAGGCGCAGAAATGCATGCCGAGCTTGGCGCATACCACCATGAGCGAGTTTGCCACGTTGTTTCGCGCATCGCCAAAGAACGTGAGCTTCAGGCCGCGCAGACGTCCGAACTTCTCTCGCACCGTCAGCATGTCGGCGATCATCTGCGTGGGATGGAACTCGGTGGTAAGGCCGTTCCAGACGGGAACGCCGGCCTTGTCTGCCAGTTCCTCCACGATCGCCTGATCAAAGCCACGGTACTCTATGCCGTCGTACATGCGTCCGAGCACGCGTGCCGTGTCCTCTATGGACTCCTTCTTGCCCATCTGCGAGCTGCCTGGATCCAGATAGGTCACGCCCATACCCAGGTCCATGGCACCCACCTCGAAGGAGCAGCGCGTGCGCGTGGAGGTCTTCTCAAACAAAAGCACGATGTTTTTGCCTTCAAGGTAGCGATGTGGCGTACCCGTACGCTTGAGACGCTTGAAATCCTCGGAGAGGTCTATGAGGTACTCGATCTCCGCCGGAGTGAAATCCAGCAGCTTGAGAAAGTTGCGTCCCGCAATGCTTACACCCATGGAAGTCCTTTCGTCGATGGAAGTACATTACTTTACTACAATTCGCCCTTTCCGTGGACGGCGCATCTACGACCCAGGACGTACGCACGAACACCTCCCTTCCCCCTCGGATAAGCGCATTCAAGGATTCAGACCACAAGATGTGGTTCCAGATCACAACAGGTGTCGGTGAAGGGCAGGAAACGGGCGCGGTCTCGTGGGCGCCTGTGATCGAGCGAGGCACTAGCTTAGGTGTTGTCAGAAAAAGAACCGGCGTTGGGGTGCTGTCTGGCACCCGTCTGGGACGCTTGGTTGATTCGCCACAGCGAACAAACGCTTGAGGATGCTGGCCGACTCCTCCGCTAGATGTCCGTTTGTGCACACGCCGCCACAGTGCGTGTGCTTTTTCGGACACGAGGGCGGCGGTTCTGACCCCAAAGTGTCCGTTTCTGCACACGCTGGATGGCATACCGATATGTGGTGTAAGAAGGGGTGGGTCACCGGAACGAACGTCGGTTCCGAACTGACTGCTTGGTGATTCTACTCCTTCGCCTTGGCGACTTCAACCGCCTTCCCGATTATTTCCCTCGCCCTCGCGCATGCGTTGGCCACCTCGAGCTCGGTGGGCTCCGACGCGACGAACGAGTCGACAGAGGCTATGGAGTCGGGCGAGAACATGCGGTTGCCCTGGGACCAGTACACGTTCTCCTCGCAGAGCACGGCGCCCACCAGCCTGA
>CACXZL010000484.1 GCA_902772085.1 uncultured Coriobacteriaceae bacterium
CGAGAACATCTGCACGAAGCGACGATAGGAGTCGTAGGCGAAGCGAGGGTTCTCGGTCTGCTTGATGAGGCCCTGTACGGAGTCATCATTGAGACCAAGGTTCAGAACGGTGTCCATCATGCCAGGCATGGAGAACGGAGCGCCAGAGCGGACGGAAACCAGCAGCGGGTCCTCGGAATCGCCGAGCTTCTTGCCCATACGCTCCTCGAGGTCCTTGCGGTACTCGTCTATCTCGTCCAGAACGCCCTCGGGCCAGACGTTGCCAGCGCCCGAATACTCGACGCAGGTCTGGCAAGTGATGGTGAAGCCAGCGGGAACCGGGAGACCCAGCGCAGCCATCTCGGCAAGGTTTGCACCCTTGCCGCCCGTGATCCACTTAGCCTCGTCGACGGTAGCCCCGGCGACCTCAGAAACGTTCTTGCCGTCCTGGTCGAAACCGAAGCGATACACGTGCTTTTCTGCCATGTACAACTCCTTTGTTGCAGTGCTTCGCGCTTGCGCGCCCTAAATGTAAGTACCATACCAGAACGTGAAATGATATGAGACGAATTTGCGCATATGTCATAAAACCCACAGCAGCAAGTCTGAAGACACAGGGACGCAAGGAGCAGGGACACGCGCGTGGAGACGCCATGGAATGATGTGTGGCGCGCCTAGGGTTCACGCTTGCACGAATTCTAGGACTACGTTTGCAAATGCCCAGCTCGAAGCGTTGCGATATTGCCCGTTTTTGCAACCGTGAACTCTCAACGAATTCGCAGAGCTCACGGTCGATGAAAGAAGACTGATGCGAAGTGATGACTTTGACGTATTATTACGGTCATGAAACCGCGTTTGTCGCAAAGGCCGCGTGCAGGCCCCGCCCAGCAGAGAGCATCAAGAGGAGTCAAACCATGAAGAGATATAGATATATATGTAGGTTTATTTCGGTTCTGCTCTGTTGCGCGATCGCGTTGCCAACGGGAGTCCCTCGGGCTGGGTTCGCCTCCGCCGAAGGCGCTCCGTCGTCGGCCGCGAGCGTCGCTTATGCGCCCGGCCAGGCAATCGTTTGCGTAACCACCGGCTTTGAGGAACGCCTCCTAGAGATTGCCGACTCGATAGACGTGCTCATGACGCTCGACGGGTCCCCAGACGACTGCACCACGCGAGCAATGGCGCTCGCCACATCGTCGAAGCTTTCCACCGACGAGCTCGTAAGCAAGCTCGGCGCATGCGACGGAGTCGTTTTTGCGGAGCCCAACTTCGAGATGGCCTCTCGTAGCGACGACCCTACGGGCACGCAAGCCGATGATGCCGCCGTGGCCGCTGCGGATTCAGACTCTGGACAGCCGATGCAAGAAGAGGGGCCGGATCCGGAGAAGGGAACGACGAAGGTCCCCAACCTCACCTCCAGACAGTACGCGTTTGGCGAGTCCGGCATCGACGTGCCACGATGGAACACCTACGACGAGCAGGGAAACCCCACGCCCTACGCCGACGCCCAAGGCAGGGTCGTGGCAGTCCTCGACACGGGCGTCGACTACAACCATGTGGACCTGCATGACGCCATGTGGGACGAAGGAGCGAACTATCCGGAACTCGTGACCCTAGGCGGTGGCGCGCACGGCATCAACGTGGCCCAGCCGCGAACGGACGGGTCGCACTACGACACGACAGACCCCATGGACGACGACGGTCACGGCACGCACGTGGCGGGCATCGTCGCGAGCAAATGGAACGGCCAGGGCACGAGCGGAGCCGCAAGCGGCGCGAGAATCATGGCCGTCAAGGTCATGAACGACGAAGGCGCCATGAGTGTCGATGAGGGACTACGCGCCTACCGCTACGTCATAGCAGCACAAAAGGCCGGCGTGCCTGTAGTCGCCATAAACAACTCGTGGGGCGACGAGGTCTACAGCAGGGCGCTCGACATGGCGGCGCACGAGGCCGGCGTCCTCGGAGCCGTCACGGTCTTTGCGGCAGGCAACGACCGCGAGGACATCGACATGGCCGACCAGGTACCCAACTCTTTTGTAAACAACCCCTATGCGATAGTGGTGGGAAACAGCGACAACAAAGGCAATGCCAGCGAGAGCAGCAGCTTTGGCAAGCGTTCAGTCGACGTGTTTGCCCCGGGGCAGGACATCTGCTCCACCATCGTCACGGGAACTGGGCCGGGAGACGATGCGGCAAGTCCCCT
>CACXZL010000485.1 GCA_902772085.1 uncultured Coriobacteriaceae bacterium
CGAGTGTGTGTCGTTTGGGAACCATGCGGCCCGTTATGGTTCCCGTTTCGCACACAGTCGCACACAGGGGGTACTCCCATTTGCACAAAAGACAATATGCCCATCGCGGGACGGAAAAGGAAGGAAGCCCCGATTGTTGACGCGCGCGTTGCCGGCTGTCGTGGGTTAACATAGGCGGCTTCCATACACACCTGGCTGTCAGAGCCACAGAACAAAGGAGGCTTCCGTATGGGCAAGTATAGCAGCAACGAGAACAGGTACGTCACGTACGTCGGGATGGACGTGCACGCGAGGTCGATCGCGGTGAGCGCGGTGGACGTGAAGACGGGCGAGGCCTTCTCCGCCAGGTTCTGCGGGAATGGGAAGGAGGCCGAGCTGTGCGAGTGGGTCGAGGGGCTGCCGCAGCCCGCCTACTGCGCCTACGAGTCCGGGTGCACCGGGTTCGGGCTGGCGAGGGAGCTGCGTTCGCTCGGGATCGACTGCGACGTCATAGCGGTCTCCACGCTGCCGAAGTCGCAGAGGGACAGGAAGCGGAAGTGCGACAGGCTGGACGCGCGGGCGATACGTCGCGAGATCTGCAACCCCGACTCCGACTACTCCGTCGTCTGGGTCCCCGACGAGAGGACCGAGGCCGAGCGCGACCTGTGCCGGGCCTACCGCACCGCGGTCGACACGTGCAAGCAGGCCAGGCAGCGGCTGCGCATGTTCCTGCTGCGCCACGGCCACGTGTGGGACGAGAGGACGAAGACGGGCAACCTCAAGAAGGCCTGGACCAGGGACTTCACGAAGTGGCTCGACTCCATCTCCTTCGGCCAGCCGTCGGCCGAGAAGGCCTACGCCGCGCTGAGGAGGCAGGAGCGCGCCGCGGCCGAGGAGGTCGCCGAGCTGAGGCGGGAGGTCCTCGCCCTGTCGAGGGAGCCGCACAACAAGCCGTACGCGGACGCCCTCAGCTGCCTGAAGGGCCTGGACCGCGAGGGCGCGATGCTCGCGGTCGCCGAGTTCGGGGACTTCTCCCGGTTCGGGTCGGGCAGGGGGGTGTCGTGCTGGCTCGGCACGGTGCCGACCGACGCCTCGAGCGGCGAGCACGACAGGCACGGCAGGATCACGAAGTGCGGCGACAAGTGGCTGCGCAAGGCCCTCGTGGAGGGCTGGTCGGGCGCGGCCTCCTGGAAGACCGGCAGGAAGGCGGTGCCGAAGGGCGCCGAGCCGTCGGCCGCGGCGCAGGCGATCGCGGCGAGGGCGAACCGGAGGCTGTTCGAGAGGTACGCCCACCTCGTCGGGGGGCGCGGCAAGTGCCACAACAAGGCGAAGGTCGCCGTCGTGAGCGAGCTGGCGCGCTGGATCTGGGTGCTCGGGCTGCAGGTGCGCTCCGAGCTGCAGGCGCCCGCGGCGTGACGGCCGCGCGGGGACGCCCGCGGCTCGGAAAGGCACGACACCCAGCAGGACATACCGTGTAGACATCCCATCCGCAGGGGCGCGGACTCGAACAGGCACAGGCAACTCGCGACTACCCCGCGCATCGGCGGCGCGCGAACGCGCGCGGCCGGCATGCGACAAAAGACTCGTCTCCCAAGACAAGCGACACTGCCTGACTCAGAGCATCGAAGTTTGGGCGGCGAAGAGCCGTATCCAAGGATATGAGAGTGAACCCGTTTGGGCGTCCGTGAAACAGAGGGCCGCAACCCCCTCAAGGATATGCTTTACATGTTCCAGCCTCTCGCGGATTCGATGAGGCCGGGCCCGGGAGTAGCTACCCGGGCCTGGCCGAACATTTTCAAAATTCCCGCTTGACACGGCGATGGGCATATGGGGGGTACTCCCTCTTGATAGGTTGCGCACGACCTATCAAGAGGGCGTACCCCCTTTGATTGGTCTTCGCATTGTTGGGTCGTAATGCCATGAGGAGGCAGAGCATGGAAATGCACAGAAGGCTAATTGCCTATTCGACCGCTAACGGATGGTCGTCTATCCCACACGTTGGGTATACCTATGAGCCGGACGTAACTGGTCTTATGGAAGTATACGAGACCATGAGAGAGGACTTCCTCGCAGAGTACTTCCGCAGAACACACTCAACAAATGTTGATTATGTAGACATTCAGAATGATGAGGTTACAATCTACAATATGGATATGAACGAGTTCAGAGAGTTCACAAACGAGTTCGCAAAGTGGGA
>CACXZL010000486.1:0-2156 GCA_902772085.1 uncultured Coriobacteriaceae bacterium
CGGTGATGTTGTCCTGCTGCGCGCAGAAGTAGCACAGGCGGGTGCGGTTGGCAGCGATGGCCTGCTCGACCGTGCCGACCGTGAGCGTTTCGCTCTGGTTCAGGCTGCTGCAGTCCTCGTGGGTGTGATACACCTTGCCGAACGGCGCCCAGTACACCTGCTCGTCGCCCAGCGCCTCCACGGCAGCCTCCTTCTCCTCGGCGGAGACGGGGTTGAAGTCGTAACTCGACACGCCGCCGATCAGCAGCGCGATGATCGCCACGACCGTGCAGATCGCCTTGGTCTTTTTGTCGAGGTTTTTATTGGAGAGCATGAGGATCACGAGCGGCACAAACGCCACCACGCACACGATCACGCCCATGTTGTTCCAGAGCCAGAACTTCGTCGGGCTTGCCTCGCTGGCGGGGTCGATGTGGTTGGCCTTCTTCCAGAGCTGCGAGCCGATGATGACGCGCGCAAGCATGTCGCGCCCGTATCGGTCGGTACCGGCTAGGTGGACCGCGCTTGGCGGCTGCAGCGCGCACGAGAGGTCTTGCGCGTAGGGATCGAAGGGGCAGAGCGCAGGGGAGAAGGCCGCCACCGCGACAAAGGCAAGTGCGAGCGCCGTAAAGAAGAACAGCTTCCCTCGCACGTTGTCCTTGCGAGGGGAAGGCGCCCTCGTAGGTGTGGGCTGCGCTCTTTTGCGGATCATGGCCGTTGCTCCTCGAGTCTCACGCGTGGGTCGAGCCATCGATAGAGCAGGTCGGCTGCGAGGTTTACCACGACGTAGATGATTGCCATCCACATCACGTAGGCCAGTATGACGGGATAGTCGCGCATGGAGATGGAGTCCACCGCGAGCTTGCCGACGCCATCCCACATGAAGATGGTCTCCACGATGGCGGTGCCGCCAAGGAGGTCGCCTATGGAGAGCGCAAGCAAGGTGACGAGGGTCACGAGCACGCAACGCAAGACGCTGCGCAAGAGGATGCGCCATTCGGGGATTCCGCGCGCCCGCGCACCGGCGACATAGGGTTTGCGCAGCTCGTCGAGCACGGCCGCTCGTATCTGCCTCGTGTACTTGCTGGCCATGGCTATGGCGAGCGTGGCCGTGGGAAGGACGATGCCCGCCCAGTTGACGGAGTCCGTGCCGCCTATGTTTCTTGAGATGGCGGGGAGCCACCCGAGCCTGATGGCAAACACGTACACGAGCAAGAGGGCGATGAAAAAGTTTGGGAGCGAGTTTCCCACGAAGCTCAAGAAGCGAATCAGGTAGTCCGAAAGGCGATTCTGACGCGTGGCGGCGAGGATTCCCAAGGGTACGGAGACCGCTACGGTGGCGACGATCGAGGTGAGCGTGAGGAGCATCGTGGCAGGAAGCTTTGAGACGAACGTGGCCCATACGTCCTTGCCGGAGATGTAGCTCGTCCCCATGTCTCCTTGGAGCACCCCGGCGAGCCAGCTGGCGTACTGCTCCAAGAAGGGCCGGTCGAGACCGAGCTCGTGGCGCTTCGCGTCGATGACCTCCTGTGAGACGGCGACGCCCTGGCTCTCCAGCACCGTCTCCACCGCGTCTCCACCCGCGATGCGCATCAGCAAGAAGGAGATCAGCGTGATGCCAAGCAGGATGGGGACGAGCTGCAAGAGCCTCTTTGCCACGTAGCGTCCCATGGTCAGCCCTTCTCGGCCACGATCAAAAACAGCGGGGACGTGCGATAGTACCTGCACTCTTCCGGCGTCCAGAGGTGCTGCCAGACGTCCTCGTGGGCGGCTATGCGTCGCGCGCCGAGGTCGCTCAGGACTTCGAGGTCCCACGCGGGTCGCAGCTCGGAAGTGAGTGGCAGCTTTGCGGCGATGCGCTCGCAGCGAAGCTCCTCTTCGGGTGTTGCGCGCGCGTCGCTCTTCTCGGGAACCTCGCACGTCTGGTCTTGTTTGCGGAGCAGGTCCAGCTCGGGATCCACGAGATAACGATACCAGTTTGCGTCAAAGACCGCCAGCTTGCCACCGGGAGCCAGCACGCGCAGCCATTCGGCGTAGGTCGCTACGGGATCGCCCATCAGCCACGTCACGTTGCGTGAGATGGCGAGGTCGAAGGTGTCGTCTGCGAAGGGGAGCTTGGAGACGTCGCCGCAGTGGAACTCCACCGGTCCCTCGTGTGGATGCAGGGCGAGGTTGTG
>CACXZL010000486.1:2171-4344 GCA_902772085.1 uncultured Coriobacteriaceae bacterium
CTATGGCATCGAGTACGGTCTCCCATGCCGTTCGGCGGCGGTCTCCGAGCTCGTCCTTGACGCCGTTCGAGTACATGACGGACCGTTCGTCCCAGTAGGAGGTGATTTCTGAAGATGGCATGGGGCTCCTAGAAGTGTTATGAAAACTATATTCGTAACACTACCACAGATTCTCGTTTGTGCAACCGCGTGCAATGAAAAACGGGTCTTGTTCTCGCGCGAACAAGACCCGCCTTGAGTGTGTGGGGATGGGACTCTTGGATTACCTGTTGTCGATGATGTTGAGCACGCGGATGAGGATGTTTACGACATCGATGTAGATGTTTGTCGCATAGAAGACGGCGTTTGGCACCGTGGGATCGTCGGCGGACATGCGGTAGGAGTCATAGCCCAAGAATCCGCAAAACAGCAGGATGGTGATGTAGTCAAATATCGTCTGGTTCGCGTGGAGAAACACGACGGACACGAGCTCGACGACAATCAGGGCGATGAGCGAGAGGCCGAGCACGCGCCCGAGCTTCGCGAAGAACTCAGGGAAGACGACGCCCGCGACGAGGAAGATGCCCGAGATGCAGGCCGTGATGCCGAAGGCGTAGCTGATGGTGCCGACTTTGTAGTGGGTGAGCAGCAAGGCGAGCGACCCGCCAAAGGTGAGGGTGAAGAGCGCATACCCGATGAGGGACATCGAGACGCTCTGCTTGCTCTTGCCGTTGCTCATGACTATGAGGCCACCAATCGTGCCGCCGAAGAAGATGACGAAATAGAGGAGGGGATTCATGTGCTCGAAGACCGTGGTGAGCCCACCGTTGCTTACAAACTGGTACTCGAGCCAAGTGATGATGAACGATATGGTCACCATGCTGAAGGTAAAGAGATTGTAGAGCCTGCGGCTGATGGTGATCGAAGCAGGCTGCTTGCTGACGGTTGATAGATTCTGAGCCATGTGCTCTCCTTTCGTTTGAAGCTGTCATGACGGTATACGCATTCTAGCGCTCCCCGTCCCAAAAAAATGTGTGTGAGTGGCGTTCGTGTGAATCATATGTCGTAATCAGGGGTATAACTACACGCGGTAAAAAGGTGTCTTGAGGGCGCCTTAGCAAGTAGGTAAGAAAGGAAGCACTACATGAAGCAGTTCAGGACCGAGAGCAAGAAGCTCCTTGACCTCATGGCGAATTCGATCTACACCAATCGCGACATCTTCCTGCGCGAGCTGGTGTCGAACGCATCGGACGCCATCGACAAGCTCTCGTTCAAGAGCCTTACGGATTCGTCGGCCAAGCTTGGTGACGAGGACCTGCAGATTCTCGTCTCGTACGACAAGGACAGCCGTACCGTCACCATATCGGACAACGGCATCGGCATGACCGAGGCGGAACTCGAAGAGAACCTCGGCACCATCGCCCACTCCGGTAGCGAGGAGTTCAAGGAGCAGAACGCCGAGGCGCAGGGCTCCGAGATCGACATCATCGGCCAGTTCGGCGTGGGATTCTACTCCTCCTTCATGGTCGCAAAGCAGGTCAAGGTCGTCTCGCGCGCCTTTGGCTCCGAGGACACCTACGTATGGGAGTCCGACGGCGCCGAGGGCTATACCATCACCAAGGCGGACGAGCCGCGCGATACCTGCGGCACCGACGTGATCCTGACGCTGCGCGACGAGCCTGAGTCGCCCGCGGATGGCGAGGAGGCCGAGCAGGGATTCGACAAGTACCTCACCGAATGGGGCCTGCGCGACCTTGTGAAGCGCTACTCCAACTACGTGCGTCACCCGATTCGCATGATGGTGACCAAGAGTCGCGAGCTTCCCAAGCCCGAGGACGCCGGCGACGACTACACGCCCCAGTACGAGGACTACGAGGAGCTCGAGACGCTCAACTCCATGACGCCGATCTGGCGCAAGCGCAAGCAGGACGTGGAGCAGAAGGACTACGACGAGTTCTACAAGTCCACGTTCCACGACTGGGACGATCCTGCCCGTACGATTCCGTTCCACGTAGAGGGCACCATGGACTACTACGGCCTGCTCTTCGTTCCGGGCCGTGCGCCGTTCGACCTGTACTCCAAGGATTACGAGAAGGGCCTTGCGCTCTACTCCTCAAACGTCCTGATCATGGAGAAGTGCGACGACCTGTTGCCCGACTACTACAACTTCGTGCGTGGCGTCGTGGACTCGCCC
>CACXZL010000487.1 GCA_902772085.1 uncultured Coriobacteriaceae bacterium
GCGGACCCCGCAGGCGCAGAGGCGGTGGCACAAGCCAGGCGAATCCAGGAATTCATTTCCGAGCACTTCTACCCGTGCACGGATGAGATCTTTTCGCAGCTTGGACATGCCTATGGATGCGGAGGGGAGCTTACGCAAAACATAAATGCCGCCGCAGGACCAGGCGCGGCTGAGTTTGCGGCCAAGGTAGTGGAGGCATACCTCGCGACAAAGTGATACGCTAAGGGTGCCCGCCATTGGAGGCGCGCCAAATGGCAGCGGGACGGCGCCACTTATTGCCGTGCTACGGAGGTGAGGGCATATGTCAGATGACCTTGACAGCTTGACGGGGCATATTCCCTACAGGCCTCAGCTTCCCACACCGCAGCAGGTCGTCGCCGTCCTGGCGGTTCTGTCGCTGGCCGGCCCCATGATGCTTGGTGGCGTGCCCGTTCTTCCCGTGACCATAGAGGACGAGCGGCGCAGACACCAAGACGAGATTCAGCAGATAAGCGAGTCGAGCGTCGGCCTGTATCAGACCTCTACGGAGGCGGAGGTCGGCCTCTCTTTGTCTCAGCAGCGCCTGGCACACGTGACGCGAGAAATCGAGGGGATCCACACTCATGACGTAAGCGAGCAGGATGTGGTGCGGGCGGCGAACCGTGTGTATACGGGGCAAATCGAGGGCGAGCTCGATGGTCGATTTCGCTCGGCCTTCAATCGCGTAGCCTGGGATACCGTCGATCTCTTCATCCTGCAAGACAACGAGGAGTATGAGATGGCCGTGGGGTCTCGCCTCAACGGCCCTCCTCCTACGCGCGACGTCGTTTGAGCAAGGGGCAGACGTTGCCGCAAGTTTTGTTCGCGCGCAATGAGGCAAAGCATCGTGGGCTCCGGTTGTATGACGAATCGGTGACACGGCAACAGAACCCATAGACGGTGAGAGAGGTTTCGTTGAAAGCCATATTCTTAGACATCGATGGGGTGATTGCCACGCCCTCGAGTTTTCGCGTGAATGCGGCTCTGGCTCGTGAGCCGCAGGATTACCGTTACGACCGCATATCGCTCGCGTATCTCGGCCAGCTCGTGGCCCGCACTCAGGCGGTCGTGGTGCTGTCATCGAGCTGGCGAGAAGACCTCGACTCACGAGACCCTCTGCTCGCCGCCATCGTCGCAAACCTCCTTCGCCAGCTTGAGGCGGTGGGTGCACCACTCTACGACGTGACGCCGCACCTTGCTGGGGGAGACAGGTCTGCTGAGATCGGTGCCTGGCTCGACGCGCACCCGTGCGAGGCGTATGCCATCATAGATGACCGGGCTCGCTTTGAAGAGAGGCCTGAGGTTGCCGAGGGCCATCTGGTGCTTATAGAAAACAGCGACGGCATACGTCAGCAGCACTTCGCCCGTGCCCTCGCGATGCTGTAACCAGACAAGGGGACAGGTCACTTGTCTGGTGGTCAAAGAATGACGTCGGGAGCGTCCCTTTGGCATCGCGTCCCTATTGCACGTCACCATACGGCAAGGGGGCGATCTTGGGCGCCGGCGCAGATGCTGAGGAGGCCGTCGGATGTGCGCGCCTCGGTAAAGGTGTCGTTTGCGGCTGTGGCGCCTACGGACTCGGCCAAAGCACGCACTGCGAGACTGGGGCGGTTGTTTTCCTGAGAGATGTGCAGGGCAATCACCGTCTCGGTGTCGAGATGGCCAGACGCGCTGGCGATGCGCGTCTTGAGATAATAGGGATAGGGTCCGGTTTCCAGCATGCGTTTGTCGTGGTTTGCCTCAAGGCCCAGGATGCGGCATCCGTACAGCGCGTCGAGCGCCTCGTCGGTGAGATAGCCCGTGTCGGTGGCCCATCCGATGGCGTCGAGAACCTGGTCATCGCCGAGCTCGTCCTGTCCCCGCACCTCGAAGCGAAAGCACATGGGGTCGTTCACGTCGTGCGAAGTGGGGAAGGCCTGAACTCGCATGCCGCAGAGCTCAAGTACTTCGTCGTGGTCGATGAGCGTAAAGGGCAGTTGCACGAGGCCTTTGCGGCCTGTTGCCGTGCCCGCCGTGGCAAAGACTGGTCCATCGAAGTGGTTGCATATCACCCGCAGTCCTGCGGTGTGGTCGCCATGCTCGTGGGTGACGAGGATGGCCCGCACGTCGGAGAGGTCGCATCCTGCCTCGTCAGCTCGTTCGTGGAGCGCCTTGCGTGAGATGCCGCAGTCGATGAGGAGGGAACCTTCTGGTCCCGCAACGACGGCGGCATTCCCCTTGGAACCGCTTGCAAGAACGTAGAGATGCATGTATGGTGTCATGACAGCCTCCTTTCTGGCATAGGTATTCTCGCATACGTTGTGCGTGGTCCCACAAGAAAGTTCTTGTCGTTACAAGATTAAGACCAACTGAATCTTATGGGCGCCGCTCGCCTCATGCCGATGTATTATCGCTACGTCGTTCTGGGCCTCCAAGAGAACCAGGGCAGCTGGTAGGAAAGTATCCAGTCAGAAAGGACCTCTATGATCGCCAAGATTCTTATGATGCTCGTGTTTATAGGGGCGGTGGTGTTCATCGGCCTCAAGACACGCAGCCAAGCAGGCAGCGTGGAGGGCTTTGTGCTCGGCGGGCGCAACGTCGGGCCATGGCTCTCAGCTTTCGCCTATGGTACGAGTTATTTCTCGGCCGTTATCTTCGTGGGCTATGCCGGCCAGTTCGGGTGGAAATATGGTATTTCCGCCACGTGGATCGGCGTGGGCAACGCCTTTATTGGCAGCTTGCTTGCATGGATCGTGCTGGGCAAACGCACGCGCGAGATGACCCAGCGTCTCGAATCCGCTACCATGCCGCAGTTCTTTGGCACGCGGTATCAGTCCGATGCCCTGCGCATTGCGGCCGCAGCCATCATCTTTGTGTTTCTCATTCCGTACACGGCGAGCGTCTACAACGGCCTCTCGCGCCTCTTTGAAATGGCCTTTGGCATAGACTACACCGTCTGTATCATCGGCATGGCCGTGGTGACTTGCGTCTACGTCGTGCTTGGTGGCTACATGGCCACCGTCGTGAACGATTTCGTGCAGGGCATCGTGATGCTCGTGGGCATCGTGGCCATCATCGCGGCGGTGCTTATAAACAACGGCGGGTTCATGCAGGCACTCACTTCGCTCTCCCAGATTCCCGTGAAGGGGTCGGACATGCAGGGCGCACTGACGGGATTCTTTGGTCCTGACCCGCTCAACCTGCTTGGCGTGGTCATCCTCACGTCACTCGGCACGTGGGGACTGCCGCAGATGGTGGGCAAGTTCTACGCAATAAAAAGCGACGATGCCGTCCGTAAGGGCGCGATCATATCGACGTTTTTTGCCGTTATCGTGGCGGGCGGCAGCTACTTCCTCGGCGGATTTGGCCGACTGTATGAGGAGCAGGTGGCGTTCAACCCCGCGACCGGTGCCCCGGTATATGACTCGGTCGTGCCGTCGATGCTCTCTACCCTGCCCGACATCCTCATCGGTCTCGTGATCGTGCTCGTGCTCTCCGCAAGCATGTCCACGCTCTCGTCATTGGTGCTCACTTCGTCTTCCACGCTCACCATCGACTTCATCCGCAACCGCATTGCGCCAAAGATGGATGAGAAGGGGCAGCTCGCATGCATGCGCGTCTTGCTCGTGGTATTTGTGGTGCTGTCGGCGGTCAT
>CACXZL010000488.1 GCA_902772085.1 uncultured Coriobacteriaceae bacterium
TATGCCCGAGGCTGCGGTGTGGGCTCCTTCTTGAAATCGGTCATCCTCGGGATCGGGCTGGCATCCAACTTTTCGGCTGGTTCCGGGTATTCCTCCAGCGAAGCCTCCTACTCGTATGGTAGTTGTGGGGGAGAATACACCGGTCCAAACGAGGGCTACGACTACTGCGCGGCTTCCGATGACTACGCTCGCAGCGTCGGCAAGTCATACGTAAGAAACAAGAAGACTGGCGTCATCTTCGACGTGAACGATCCCGCTGCGAAGACCATAGGTTTCAAACACCGTGTCTACATGGACGAGATACCCTACGACTACGAAGGTCGTGGCTACCGGATGAAGCGGGACGCCTGAGGTGTGCACATGACGCTTACGTGTCTGTTCTTGCACGCGCTGTTGTTGTGTTGACCGCGCGCAGGATCGGACGCGAAAACTGCAAGAGAGTGCTCGTGTCCGTTGCAATAAATGACATGAGTGATATAACACGGTCAGCGTCTGTATTCGTACGTCAGCTTATCGTATGTCCTGCCACCGACCGTGAGGGCATTCCTCTCGGAGCAGAGGAACCTCATCTCTGCCCTCTCAAGCACCTTCCGGGACCCGACGTTCTCGGCCGCGCACCACGCCGTCACGCGGGGGATACCCTCGTTTCCCGTCAGGTATCCCAGCACCTTCTTCAGCGCTTCGGTCGCAAGACCGCGTCCTCGCCAGCCCTTCACGACGCTGAAGCCGACCTCGATCCGGTCGCCCTCGCGATCGTAAGCGCCGATCGTTCCGGCGACCACGCCGTCGACGTCCATTATCCACGAATAGGCGCGCCTGTCGTCGTAGCCGTCGATGAACTTCCGCACGTTTTCCCGCGCCATCTCCAGGGTCGCGTATGGATTCCATCCGGTGTACGCGTATGTCGAAGGGTCTGTCCCGAGACGCTGATGCAGCGCATCGGCGTCCTCTGGGCGGTACCTGCGCAGGATCATGTGCTCCGTCCATAGCTCGACGGTCCCATGCACTTCGATCTCCTCTATGGAGGCGATCTGCGAATTGTAGTCCAGCCAATCCTCGATCAGGAAACTGCAATTGCCATATTCCGCCATACCTACGAAGGTTTCTCCCCACCTGTCCGTCACGCGAACATGCTTTCCGTCATACATTGCCAAATCCATAGTCAGGCTCCATTCGGGGGTTGTGCCTAAGTCTCGAAGTCGCTGTGGCCGCCGTGGCCGCAGTGCCGTCACGAACTGCATCTCCTTCCCAGCCTAGGATACCACCAAGCGTGTGAAGAACAGCGATAGCGGTGGGCTCCGTGCCCTCGCTTCCCGCCATGGAAAGGTAGGGCCGGACGAGGCCGTGCGATTGTCAAAATAGCTGCAAAACTCCTTCTGGCATCCCGAAGATTATAAGTGCTGCGAGGGGCCAAGCTCTTCTGCCATTCGACGTAGCCGACAGGAAAAGAGAATCGTGTAGTAACCTCGGCTCGTTGAATTCGTGATTCTTAAATGCCGTGATCCAGCCATCCGTCTCTCCCGCGAAGGGGGAGAGCCACGTCCGGGCGGCTGGCCCGCGTTTCCACGCGCAAGTGTTTAGTCTTTTCACGCGTCGGTCACCAGGCTTCAGGCGCTTTTGCGTTTGGCGGGGAAGGCTCCTGCTGGAATCTCGTTTGGCGAGGGAGAATCTGCTGGTTTTCCGTTTGGCGAGGGCGTTTCTGCTGATATTCCGTTTGGCGAGGCTCGCGAAACGAGATTCCAGCAGATATTCCCCCTCGCCAAACGCATTTCCAGCAGACCGAGCCTCGCCAAACGCGATTCCAGCGAGAGACCCCTCGCCAAACGCGATTCCAGCAAATTACAGACCTGGTGCCCTGGCGAATACCGGTGAGGTTGAGGGCGACACGCAATTCTATCCCGCGTATATAAAGAACAGGGCATACGTCAAACTCGTAGCCGGAGGTGATGCAAGCATGCCTTTAACAACGGGGTCTGGATCCGATGGGCAAGGCCAAAGTAGCGACTTTACCTTAACTATTGACGATCCAATTCCTATGACTAGCCTCTTAAACACCACACGCGGTGGCTATACTCTAGATGGCTGGTAGGTGGCCTTCGCCATTTCTACGACTTCGGGGTCGTGGCGGCTTGCATATTCCGAACGGTCAGTAACGCGGCGCGCGAAGGGTGCGTCCAGTGGTATTGTGTCAGGGGACCCCATTGGAAGAGGAGCAAAGATGAGTTACCGAGATGCGCTTGTCGCGTGTTTCCAAGATACCCAGCAAATGTACGAGAGTGACAACGAGCTAAAAGCCGCCGCGCTTTGGTCGCGCGATCACACCATTCTTATACAAGAAGCCGATGCGCTGGCGTTGCCGAGAGTTCCATCAGGTGCTGGCAACATAACCATAACGAAGCGCCGTACCTTCGAGTCGGCTGAGAAGCTGCTGGGCGAATACCCTGACAAGCTCGTTGCCGTTCTCAACTTCGCCTCTCCCGTGAACCCCGGTGGGGGAGTGGTAACGGGATCGAGCGCGCAGGAAGAATGCCTTTGTCGTTGCTCCACGCTATATCCTTGCCTGAATCAACGGATGCTATGGAATGGGTACTATCTACCAAACCGCGCCTCACGTGACTCTCTTTCCACGGACGTGTGCATTTATTCGCCTCGTGTCAAAGTATTCAAGAGCGATGAGCGCATGCCCGAAATACTGCCAAGGGAACGTTGGTATGATTTGGATGTAATTACTTGCGCAGCTCCCAACCTGCGCAGGGTCGTCCAAACGGTTTCCAGTGACACGCTGCGACAGATTCATGTATCCCGCGCGCGTCGCATTATGAGCGTGGCGGCATCACGTGGCGTGCGTGTGCTGGTGCTCGGCGCGTTCGGGTGTGGCGCGTTTCGCAACGACCCACGTGTTGTGGCTAGTGCATGGCATCAGGTGACGGCGGAACTCGGCGGTTGGTTTGATACCGTGGAGTTCGCGGTCTGGTGTCCTCCACGCGACTCAACCAACTACGACGCCTTCGTTGCCGAGTTCAACGGCTGAGGAAGTGACCCTTTTCCGCGATACATGAGTGTATAAAGTGACAAACGCTCCGACGTTGGTACATCGCAATGCCATGCCGTCGGTAAAGACGTGTGCCACGCGCAACTCCTGCCGTATGGTACTTGCCAGCCACTGCATACAAGCCCT
>CACXZL010000489.1 GCA_902772085.1 uncultured Coriobacteriaceae bacterium
TATCCTTGAGGCGACGTTCAAGGCGTGCGCGCGTGCGCTTCGCGTCGCTCTCGAAAGTGATCCACGCGTGGATGACGTTCCTTCTACCAAGGGGGTGCTGTGATGACCTCTCCTCGTATTGCGGTGGTGGACTACCACAAGGGAAATCTCCTCAGCGTGGTGAGGAGCCTGGGCGATGTGGGCGCTTCGGCACGGGCGACCGACAAGCCCTCGGACATTCTGGCTGCCGACGCCGTGGTGGTACCGGGCGTTGGGGCCTTCGAAGACGCCATGGGCTATCTCAACGAATCGGGTGAGGCAGAAGCGATTGTGGAGGCGGCGAAGAATGGCGTGCCATTTCTCGGAATCTGCCTCGGCCTCCATGTTCTCTTTGAGCGCGGCGAGGAGCGCTCTGACGGTCAGGCGGGCGAGTGGGTGAAGGGCTTGGGCATTCTGCAAGGTTCCGTCACGCGCTTGAAGTCTGGAAGGCTCAAGGTGCCGCATGTGGGCTGGGACCAGCTGCACCTCACGCCGCATGGACGTGAGTGCGCGCTCTATGAAGGAGTTGCCGAAGGCTCAAACGTGTACTTCACGCACAGCTATGCGCTGGCAGACGACGTCGAGGCGGATGTGGTGACCACGCGTTCGCATTATACACGCAGCTTCGCGTCCGGCATATGGGCAGACAACGTGTACGGCGTGCAGTTCCATCCTGAGAAGTCTTCAAGCACGGGCCTTGCCATCCTCCGCAACTTCGTTACGCGCGTCTGCGCTTAAGGGAGGTCTTATTCATGATCTTGTTTCCCGCCATCGACCTCATCGCTGGACAAGTGGTGCGTCTGAAAAGAGGGGATCGTCGTCACATGGACGTGTATTCCACCGATCCCGTGGCCGTAGCAGAGGATTTCGCGGCACGAGGAGCTTCGTGGATTCACGTGGTTGATCTCTCGGCGACCTTTGAGGAGGATGAGGGCGCGCGTGCGGCAAATGCCGCGGCCATTCGCGCCATCTGCACGGTTCCGGGCATTTCGGTAGATGCGGGTGGTGGCGTGCGAGACATTGAAGCGGTGGATCGACTTGCACATGCCGGTGCCAAACGCATCGCTATAGGTACGGCGCTTGTGCGTGATCCTGGATTTGCTGAGCGTGCAGCGGCCGAGTTCGGGGAGCTCGTGGTGGCGGATGTGGCTGCCAAGGACGGACAAGTGCGTGTGAATGGTTGGCGCGAGGGAGAGGCTCTTCGGGCTGACGAGCTTGTGGCACGCCTCACGGGTCTGGGATTCAGACATCTGGTGTTTACCGATATCGCACGTGACGGCATGCAGACGGGCATCGACGCGTCGGCGTATGCGCATATGGCTCAGGTGGCAGGTTTTCCCGTGGTGGCTTCTGGTGGCATTGCCACGCTTGGCGACTTGCGAGCGCTTGCGGCGTTGGGCGACGATGTGATAGAAGGTGCCATCACCGGTCGTGCCCTCTACGAAGGTGCCTTCACCCTTGAGGACGCCTTGCTTGCAGCAGACGCATAGACTTCGATGATGGGATATAATCTGGCCAACATGGACAGATTGGAGAATTGCTATGACTCAGGTAAACGTTCTTCAAGCAAAAAACGGGCTGTCTGCTCTTTTGGGCCTGCTGGAAAGCGGAAAAGAGCAAGGAATTATCATAGCTCGTCGCGGGAAACCCGTGGCAAAGCTCGTGCCTTACAAGCCGGAAGTGGCGTCCAGAATTGGTGCGGCGACCGAGGCTCTTGTGTGTGAAGACTGGGATATGAACGAGGGCGATGCCGAGGTCGCATCCTTATTTGGGGTGGAATAGCATGCGTCTCTTGCTCGACACCCATATCGCGCTATGGGCCTTGGCGGATTCGCCACAGCTTTCTCCTCGTGCGCGAGAACTCATACTTGACATGAACAATCAGATTTACCTGAGTGTCGCGTCGATTTGGGAGGTTCAGATAAAGCACGCGGCGCACCCGGATCGCATGTTGGTGACCAGTGAACGATTCTGCGAGCTATGTCAGAGGTCCGGGTACGAGCTGCTGTCCATAGGGAAGCGGCACGTCTTGCATCTTGCCGCCTTGTCACGTATGGATGGCGCGAAGCCTCACAAAGATCCTTTTGACCGAATTCTCGTATGCCAAGCCGCCGAGGAAAACATGAAGCTCGTCACT
>CACXZL010000490.1 GCA_902772085.1 uncultured Coriobacteriaceae bacterium
CCGTTCATGCGGCTCTATCCTGCGCCGCCGCACCGTGCGCAAAGAAACCAGAGCAAATGGTACGAAAGGGGGCGTGACCGATGCCGGCCACGCCCCCTCCCAGACTTTGGCAGTTGAGTAGCTGACCCGGAAGGAACTTTTCGATGCCCGACCTGCCCCGACGGGGCAATTCTTTTGCCAAGTATTTAGAATGTTTTCGGCGTGGTATTGCGTGGCATGTGATACAATATGAGGGACGTCGGACCAACGGAGGCCACAAGATGTTCCTCAAGACGATCAGGCAGAAGAACGGGCGCGAGAAGCTGTGCGTCTACGAGAGCTACCGGGACGGGCGGAGGACGCGCCAGCGGACGGTGAGGGCGCTGGGCTACGTCGACGAGCTCGCCCGCGAGCACGACGACCCCGTCGCCTGGGCGAGGTCGGTCGTCGAGGGGATGAACGCGGAGCGCGACGCGGAGCGCCAGTCCGTGCCCGTGGAGATCCACCCCATGCAGCTCGTGGACAAGAGGTCCGCGAACAGGAGGAACGCGGGCGTCGCCGCGGCGCTCGCCGTCTACTCCGGCCTGGGGGTGGAGGCCGTGCTGCGCAACCACTCCCGCGGGCGCGCCTTCGAGTACGACCTGAACGCGGTCATGAGGCTGCTGGCGTGCGAGCGCGTCCTGGAGCCCGGCTCGAAGCGGGCCGCGTGGGAGAGGAGGGGCCGGCACTTCTTCAGGAGCGACCTCTCGCTCGACGACGTCTACCGGGGGCTCGACGAGCTCGCCGCCGCGCGGGACAGGGTCGTCGCGGCGATGAACCGCTCGATCGCCTCCCACGGCGGCCGCGACGCCTCGAACGTCTACTACGACGTCACCAACTACTACTTCGAGTGCGACCCGGACGGGCCCGACGGGCTCAGGGCCAGGGGCGTCAGCAAGGAGAACCGCCCCCTGCCGATCGTGCAGATGGGGCTGCTGCAGGACAGCGACGGCGTGCCCATCTCCTACCGTCTCTTCCGCGGCAACACGCAGGACGGCCAGACCATGGTCCCGGTGCTCTCGGACATGAAGGAGGAGCAGGGCATCGGCCGCGTCGTGGCCGTGGCCGACAAGGGCCTCAACAACTCCGAAAACGTGGCCGCCCTCGTGGGCCGCGGCGACGGCTTCGTGTTCTCGCAGTCGCTGCGCGGGACGCGCTCCGACGCGGAGCTGAAGGCCTGGGCCACGGGCGGCGGCTGGACGACCGAGTCCGAGGGGTTCCGGATGAAGTCCAGGCAGGGCTGGAAGACCCTGCACCTCAAGGCCGAGGACACCGCGAGCGGCAGGCCCGAGGACGTGCGCGTCGAGGTCAAGTGGGTCGCGATCTGGTCGGAGAAGTACGAGAGGCGGGCGCGGGCGGAGCGCGCCAAGGTGCTGGAGAGGGCCCGCGACCTGGTGGCCCACCCCGGCAGGTACACCCGCCACACCCACCACGGCGCGGCCGCCTACGTGAGGAACGTGCACTTCGACGACGACGGCAGCGTGGCCACCAACCGCGAGCTCTCGATCGACGAGGCGGCCGTGGCCGAGGCGGAGCGCTACGACGGCTACTACCTCATCTGCACCAGCGAGACCGACTGGGACGACGGCCGGGTGCTGGACGCCTACCGCGAGCTGTGGCGGATCGAGGAGTCGTTCAAGGTCACGAAGTCCGAGCTCGAGGCGAGGCCCGTGTTCGTCTGGACGAGGCCCCGCATCGAGGCGCACTTCCTCGTGTGCTACGTCGCCCTGACGATCCTGCGCCTGCTCCAGAGGGCCACGGGCGTCCCCGCCGCGCGCGTCCGCGAGGAGCTGGCGGCCATGTCCTGCTCGGCCCTCGACGCCAACTGGTGGCTCTTCGACCACCGCACGAACGAGTCAGACGCGATCCTGGAGGCCGTCGGCCTCCCCGAGCTCAGGCGCAAGAACATGACCACCGCGGACGTCAGGGGGGTCTTCGCGAAGGCCAGGAGGGCGGGAATACCGCACAAGAAAAATTCACCTGCATAGAGGTAGTTTCCGCAGGTCAGATTGGCATTTTCTGCTCAACCAGCTGCCAAAGTCAGGATATTGGGAACCACTCTGGTCTCATATGAGCGAGCGGGCGGGCGGGCCACCCTCTCGGTCTGCGGCACTGCCGTCAGCACAAATT
>CACXZL010000491.1 GCA_902772085.1 uncultured Coriobacteriaceae bacterium
TGTTCGGCCCGTCGAGGTCGACGTACCTCGCGCCGGTGGCGATGCGGTTCAGTATCGAGTCGGCCATGAGCTCGCCCTCTATGCGCAGGTACCACTCGTTCGGCTCGAGCTGGGAGGCTATGACGGTGGCCCGGCGCCCCTCGCGAGCCTCCATGACCTCGAAGAGGTCGACGGCGTTCTGGGTGGCGATGGGGGTGGTCATGAAGTCGTCGACGATGAGAAGCTGCACCGACTTCAGGGCGTCCATGCGCGTGTAGAAGGTGCCGTCGCCGGCGGACCTGGATCGGTTCAGCTCGTCGAACATGTCGGCGAGCCTGACGTAGCGCGTCGGGATGAGCCTCCTGCACGCGGCGTTGCCGAGCGCCTGGCTGAGGAAGCTCTTGCCGCACCCGGTCCTCGAGATGATGACCATCACCTCGCAGTCGTCCACCCAGGAGCACTCGGCCCACCTGAGCACGCGGTCCTTGCTGAGCTTGCGCCCCTTGAGGTAGAGCACGTCCTCCACGCACGCCGACGGCAGCTTGAAGCGGGCCTCCCGCACGAGCTTGGCCACCTTGCGGTCTCGCCTCGCGGACGCCTCGGCGTCGATCAGCACCTTCATGCGCTCCTCGAAGGTCATCTCGTCGTAGGACGGGTCGTCCACCATCTCGCGGAGCTTGTCGCCCATGGCCTTCACCCTGAACTGCCTGAACAGGTCGAAGTCCTCCTCGGTCAGCATGCGTCGCCACCTCCCCTGCGGTAGGCGTCGGCCCCGCGCGTGCGGCCAGCCGACTTGGCGCGGTCGACGAGCGCGCCGCCGGCGTCCGCGCCGGCATTGGCGGCGGCGCCGAGCGCGCGGGCCTCGGCGTCGGCAGCCCTGATGGAGAGGATGCGGTTCTTTATGCCGGTGTAGCTGGGAAGCGCTCCGGCGGCGTTGGCCTGCGCACAGGCCCGCTCGAGGAGCTCGGGCGAGTAGGCCTTCGAGAGGCCGAGTATGTTGCGACAGGAGACGAAACTCTGCTCGACGATTGCCCTGCTCGCGAGCACCGCGCCTATCGCCGTGCCGGTCTCCGGGCCCACCCTGGACGCCCACGACGAGAACCTGCCCGGCGACCACGGGGACTCCTGCAGGCGGTGCTCGTCGGGCATGTGGCTCTCGACGGTCGCGTACTGGCCCTTGCGGCCATGCCTGCGCCTGTGCTCCGCCACGACCTCGCCGCCGTCGAGCACCGTGACGCGCGAGGCGGTGAGCCTCACGTCGACCTGCCTGCCTATCAGCGAGAACGGGACGGAGTAGTGCATGTAGTCGACGGTCACGTGGTAGTCGGGCGTCACCCTGGCGACGTGCCACTCGCAGCGCTCGTAGGGCTCGGGCGGCAGCGGCTGCATGTGCGGGGCCTCCTCCGACTCGTAGACCGAGTCGCGCGTGCCGTCCTTCGCGGAGAACGGGCGGCTGTTGAGCCAGTCGACGCGCTCGGCGCAGAACTCGTTGAACTCCTCCAGCGTGTAGAATGTCATCTCGTTCGAGGGCGCTATGACCCATTGCTCGACCAGGTTGACGGTGGTCTCGGACGTGCTCTTGTCGCGGGGCTTGCGGACCCGCGCGGGCACGACGGCGGCCCCGTAGTGCTCAGCGAATCGCTCGTACTCGTCGTTCACGAGCGTGACGTAGACGGCGCTGCGGTCTGCCGCCGTCGCGCAGTTGTCGGGCACCAGCATCCTGGGCACGCCGCCGAAGTAGCCGAAGGCGTGCGCCTGGCCGTCCTGCCAGGAAGCCTGCCGCATGTCGCAGAAGCCCTCCGCCCAGAGCCTGCTCGAGAAGGGCAGCACCACCACGAGCACGTACACCTTCGTCGTCGCGCCGGTGAGCCGGTCGGTGAGGTGCGCCACGTCGCCGGCCCAGTCGATGTAGCACTTCGCCCCCGGCTCGTGCTCGAAGTGGCGCGTCGCGCCAGCCCTCTCGGCCTCGTCGGCGAACATCTCGCAGAACGCCTGGTAGGAGTAGGAGAGCTTCCCCTCCTCGGCTGCCTGGTCGCAGTGCTCCGCCCACAGCAGCTTGACCGGCAGCCTGCGGTTCCTCTTCTTGCGCTCGACGAGCGCGGCCATGTCGGGCCGCAGGTAGGCGGGGTCGGGGCCGCGCCCCTCCCTTGGGAAGAACGTGTCGTCCA
>CACXZL010000492.1 GCA_902772085.1 uncultured Coriobacteriaceae bacterium
GCAGGCCCGCAGAGGAAAACACCTTGCTGGTACCACCCGTCGATATGCCGCGCTCGTAGACATCCACAATGGAGGCCGCGTAATCCTTGGTGAGCCCACGGTAGATCTCGTCACAGACCACGTAGGCGCCAACGGGACGCGCAATCGCTGCCAGCTGTTCGAGTTCCTTGCGGCTCATGCCATAGCCCGTGGGATTGGAGGGACTGGTAAGCAAGATGGCCTTGGTGTGACCGTCCACCATGTCCGCAAGCTTGCGGAAGTTGATGCCAAAACCGTCCTCGGGGCCGCTGACATAGGGACGCACCTCACAGCCCAGCGCCTTAGGAATCGAAACGAACTGCTGGTAGGACGGCACGACCACAATGACGTTGTCACCCTTCTCGCAGAGCGCGTAGCAGGTGATGGCATTGGCACTGGTGGCGCCGTGGACGACCATCACGTTCTGGGCCTCGACCTGCGAGGTCTCGAAGAGGTTGGCGATGGCATCCTTGAGACGCGGCATGCCCTCAAAGTAGCCGTAATGCAGGCTCATGTGAGCGATCTGGTCCATGACCTCGTCCTGAGAGACGCCCTCAAGGTCAAAGAGCTCCTGCATGTTCATGGGCTTGCAGCAGCTTGAACCCATGTTGTAGGTTGCGATTGCGTCGTAGGGATTAAGCCACCACTCAAGTTCGAACTTCTCGATGTTCATGGGATGTTCCTTTCAATTTTGATATATCTGATGTGGGCTGGTTGCCAGTCCATCCATTCGGAGCGTGATGGACGTTGGCCTACAACGCGACGGTCGTGCCCACGCCCTCTTCCTCGGCACGCACCACGATGCGCGCGATGGTCGCAAGATCCTGCAGCGACAAACCCGTCGAGTCAAAAACAGTAATCTGCTCATCCGAGGTACGCCCGGGAACATCGCCCGCAATGACCGCACCAAGCTCGTCGAGGTCCTCCGCCAGCACACCCTGCGCATGGGGCTTTTCGCACTCTCCCACCGTCAGGCACTGGTGAACGTCATCTGCAAACACACGCGCCTGCGCCAGTACCGCCGACTCGACTTCTTGCTTGCCCGCTTTGTCGGCACCAACGCACGAGAGATGCGTGCCAGGGCGGACCCAATCCGCGCGCACGTAGGGCTCGTAGCTGGGTGTCGCCGTCATGATCACGTCCGCCTGACGCACGGCATCTTCGAGACCAGCCGTCTCGACAGCCGGTACACCGGTTCCCTGCGCACCCATCAGAACAGAGACGTCGGCCTGAATCTGAGACAGCCTATCCGGTTCGGTACAACCGCGGAGCGGATTGGTCACCACCACCCGGTCAAGCTGCGGCAATGCCAGCAGGTTCGCCGCAATCAGGTACGGGCAGAGTCCGCCATCGCCGCAAATAGCGAGTACGCGCGCGTCCTTTCGTGCCAGCCACTTGGCACCCACCGCACCGGCTGCACCAGTACGGAAGCGTGTGATGGGCATCGCGTTGAGCACCGCCTTGGGAGCGCCCGTTGCGTAGTCGAACACGAGAGATGTGCCGTGATAGACTGGCAGACCTTGATCGGGATTGTCGTAGTAGCAGCTGATGGCCTTGAGCCCCCAGATGCCGTCACCGTCGAGATTGCCGCTCTTGAGGTCCATGTCACGTACGCCATCCACAAATTCGTGGAACAACAGTGGCCACACTGATGCCCGTCCGGCATGTTTCTGCGCGTAAGCCCCTTCGACCGCTTCGAGCGCCAGGGGAATGCTCACTAGACTGGCGACTTCGTCTGCATTGAGTATTCGTATTGTATCCATGTTGTCCTCTGCCAACTCATGCATGATGACGCATGCCCCACAGGACACCTCACATGCGCATATACCTTGGAAGAGGCCAGGCGGAGATAGATCGAGGCACGCGTTGCCTCTGGAACCATCCCGGGATCGCCCCTGCTCCACAACCGGTGTAGGAGTGGCTTCTTGCATGTTACTCTACCCATGGCAAGCTAGTTGTCAAATTGGATAGAGTTCACCTACTGACGTCGTTTTATTCTCACTAGATATGAAGCTGATTTAAAATCTAAAAACTATGAAATAGAAAACTTAACTCATTCTTTAAATACTAATATTGAAGTATTGAACAGATCCAAGGATCTATTGAATTCAAAGGATGAAACCA
>CACXZL010000493.1 GCA_902772085.1 uncultured Coriobacteriaceae bacterium
CGTAGCTCTCGGGCCGACCCATGAGCGGGTTGACGGCGCAGTTGACCACGCCGATCTGCCCGTAGCTCTCGGGCCGACCCATGAGCGGGTTGACGGCGCAGTTGACCACGCCGATCTGCCCGTAGCGGTGGATGCAGGCCTGGTTGCAGCCGATGCAGGGGCGAATGGCCTCGGGCGTGCCCGCGACCACCTTGCGCGGCAGGTCCGGGTCGGCGATGGAGGGACGACCGAGCGCAATCGCGTCAATCTTGCCATCTGCGATGGCCTTCTCGGCAATGTCGACGTCGTTCATGCGCGAGCCGCAGACATGGAGGAGGCGGCCGAGCACGCGGCGTGTCTTATCTGCCGTGGCTCGGATGCCTGGCTGGCAGGCGTCCGGTCTTGCGCCCATTCGGTCCCGTTACATCGAGCTCGATATTGTCGGCACGCGATGGATGGAGCCACACGCGCGCCATCCAATCGGTCATTCTTTCCCAATCCTCTTGACCATTATCTGCTATTCTCCTAAGATGTATCTATTATTGTTACACCTTAGGAGGTTATCATATGTCAGGAATTGTCGACACCATCCAAGGTCGTCGAAGCGTACGAACCTTTGAGAACAAGCCGCTGACGCCCGAGGACCGCGCATACGTCGAAGGCGTCATCCAAAGCATCGAGACTCCCTTTGGCGCACCCGTGGAGTTCCGGCTCCTCGATGCGGCCGAGCACGGCCTGAAGAGCCCCGTCATCGTGGGCGCGCACGAGTACGTGGCCGCCAAGGTCGAGCGCATCCCAGGCGCGGAGCTCGCGCTGGGCTTCGCGTTCGAGTGCTTCTGCCTCCGCGCGGCGGAGCGGGGCCTTGGCACCGTCATGCTCGCGGCGTCGCTCTCCCGCAAGTCGTTCGAGGAGGCCATGGAGGTCGGGCCCGGCGAGGTCATGCCCGTGGCGAGCCCCGTGGGCTACCCCGCCGCCAAGCTGTCGCTGCGCGAGAGCATGATGCGCAAGGCCATCAAGTCTGACGAGCGCCTGCCCTTCTCGCGGGTCTTCTTCAGCGGGTCCTTCGGCACGCCCCTCTCCCCCAGCGATGCGGGCCGCTTCGAAGAGCCGCTTGAGATGCTGCGCCTCGCCCCCTCCGCCACAAACAAGCAGCCCTGGCGCGCCGTCGTTGACGGCGACACCGTGCACTTCTTCGAGGAGCACAGCCTGAAGGAGAGCGCGCTCGGCGACATCCAGAAGGTCGACATGGGCATCGCGCTCTCGCACTTCTTGCTGACGGCGCAGGAGCGAGGGCTCGAGGGACGCTTCGTCACCCGCGACCCGGAAGCCGCCGCCCCCAAGGGCACGGAGTACATCACGTCGTTCGAGGCCGCGCGATGAGGGACACCCGCCTCTCGTCCGCCCTGCATCTGCTCGTCCTCGTCTCGGAGGCCGAGACGCCCATGTCGTCCGAGCAGATGGCCGAGAGCATGGGCACGAACGCGAGCTACGTGCGCAAGCTCGCAGGGTCGCTTCGCAAGGCGGGCATCGTGCAGAGCCGCAAGGGGTCGGCGGGACTCCGCCTCGTGCCGGACGCCTCGGAGCTCACGCTGCTCGACGTGTATCTCGCCGTCTGCGAGACGGACCACGTGGAGCTGTTTGAGGTGCATCGCAACCCCAGCGATCAGTGCATCGTGGGCAGACACATCGCACCCGTGCTGGGGGAAATGTTCAAAGACCTGGAAGAAGAGGCCGCGCGTGAGCTTCGGTCCCGCACGCTCGCCGACTGCATAGCCGCGCTGCGCGCCCACGCCGCGCACACCAACGACTTGGAAGGAGTCGCATCATGAGGGCTGCCATACTCGACAAATACGACAAGAACGGTCGCGAGCTGCAGATTCGCGAGCTGCCCGCACCCGAGCCCGGCCCCGGCGAGGTGCTTGTGCGCGTGCATACCGCAGGCGTGAACCCCCTCGACAACATGATCATACGGGGAGAGGTCAAGCTGATCGTGCCCTATCGCTTCCCGCTCGTCATAGGAAACGAGCTGGTGGGCACCGTCGAGGCGCTGGGTCCCGACGCGAGCCGCTTCGCCGTGGGAGACCGCGTCTACGGCCGCATGCCGCTTGCCAGAATCGGCGCCTTTGCGGAGTACGCCGCAGTCGCGGAGACCGCCCTCG
>CACXZL010000494.1 GCA_902772085.1 uncultured Coriobacteriaceae bacterium
ACGAGGAGCGCGTTCGCGAGATTGCCGCGAAGGCAAACTACCGGTGGGGCCATGAAGACGGCTTTGCCGAGGGGCATGACACCGGCTTTGACGAAGGGCTCCTAGCGGCAGTCAAGGGCCTCGTGAGGAGATGTGGGTGGAGCGCCGACGAGGCGATGGACGCCGTCGGTGTCCCCGAGAGCGACCGATCCCGATACGCCGAGACCATGGCGCAATCGTAGGCGGCATCGGACCAAAAGGGACAAGCCCCAATGGCCATATGCGAAGGCGGACACGTACGAGCTTCTGAGCGGCCTTACGTGTCCGTTTCCGCACACGCGATGGGGCGTCGTGTGCGGAATCGGACGCAAAACTAGCTGATTGGCGAATCTTTTGTCCGTATTTGCACGCATGAAGAAGGCCCGTGTGCAAATACGGACGCATGCGCGGCTCGAGGAGCGCGTGCGTATCCGTTTCTGCACGCAATTGCGCCGTCGCCGTGCAATGTGCCGATCTCGTTTCCGCGCGTCCCGTTGCGCACGACTCCGACGGAGGGGCTTGGGGTAAACTGTCCACACGTATACGCCGCACAACACGGGAGGTGCGTCACGCCGTTGCCGAATCAAGATTATACCGCAGAGGATTACTGGGCTTTGCCCGAGGGCGAACGGGCCGAGCTGATTGATGGCGAGCTGTGGGCTCTTGCGGTGCCAAGTAGAACGCATCAAGAGATAGTGATGAAACTGAGCCGGACGATAGATACGTATATCGACGACCGCGGTGGCGCTTGCAAGGTGTATCCGGCCCCTTTTGCCGTGAACCTCTTTGGGGACGACTCCGCGTTTGTTGAGCCGGACATATCGGTGGTATGCGATCGCGGCAAGCTCACCGATCGCGGGTGCGAGGGGGCGCCGGACATGATCGTGGAGGTGGTGTCGCCCTCGAATCCCGAGATGGACTACGTGTCCAAGCTCCATTTTTACCGCGAGGCCGGCGTGTGCGAGTACTGGATCTGCGACCCCATGAAAGAGCGCACGCTTGTGTATGACTTCGGCACGGAGGGCGTGATGTCCATGTACGCCTTTACGGCGAGCGTGCCTTCCGCAATTTTTCCCGGCCTCGTGGTGAACTTTTCGCAAATCATCGCAGGGATGTAGGCTGCGCCGACCCGCCGACTGTTATGGCAAGTCGTACAACCGACGCGGTAGTGCGCGGTGGTGCCCGCAACGCCCGCGAGACCGCTGCGACCAGGGGGACAAGCCCCAACGGTCGTTGAACTCCGTCGAAAAAAGCGCCGCTTTCGTTGACTCAAGCCGACGGGAGCGGGTACAATGCAGCTGACGGCAGCCTAGTACGTAAAGGTGTGGCTAGGCAGCGCCGTCCTGGATTTGACTTGGGCCTAAGGTGCGGCTACACCGAAGGCCCATTTCGTCTCATCCCCTCAAGTGCTTTGGCCTATGTTTGTCGTTCCGTGCGTCGGTATGGTCATCCTTCTCCTCCCCCGAGCGTCTACCTCTCATCTCGAAGTATGCCTTTGCCGCCCCGAAGGCGGCTGCGAGCAGCTGTAGAACAGCAAGTAAAACTTCCATGGCAGCTCCTTTCTGTGTAAGCAAAGGGCGCTGCCCAGCACGATAGGCCTGACCGCCAGCCGTGCCGAGAACTATAGCACACGCAACGAGCGGGGACGTTGGGAACCTCTGGCAGGTATGGTTCAGGGACGACCGGCATCCACCTCTGAAACATCCTTGCGAGGAGGGGGTACTTCGCGGAGTGGTAGCGAATCCGAACTGTATCCGACTTCCGAAAGATCGCCCCCATATCGAATTCGGCGCGGCGCGCTATGCGTGTGGATGCCGCGCGCCCTTCTTTGGAACCGAGATGCCTCTGCAGGATGCCGAGGTAATGCAGACCCTCAGGACGTATGCCCTCAAAGCCGGCGCTCTGGAACGCGCTTACCACTTCCGCATGGGCCATCCGTCGTGCGTCCGAGCCGGACAGTGGCGCACGGCCTCGTCCTGGGCAAGCTCCATCGATTCGGGCTTCAGCTCGAGCACGCCGCCGTGAACCAGCAAGAGACCTATGAGTTCTGCCGCCAGTAGTGCTATGCACGCTGCGATTCGATGAGACGCTCTCGTACGATGCGCGTCTTTGAGCTCTG
>CACXZL010000495.1 GCA_902772085.1 uncultured Coriobacteriaceae bacterium
TACGAAGCGCAATGGAACGGCGCCTGCCATACGCTCGTCTCGCCCGAATGGTCCGTGTGGATCGACGAGGACGATGACGATTTCATCATCAACGTGGGCCGCAAGGTCGACGACCGAGCGCTGTAAGGAGGTAGAGAGATGCTGTTCAAAGAAGACGAAATCGCCCGCGCTGAGGCTACCGCCGTACGCGAGAACGCTGCCTGGTACCGCTGGACGCACGACCTCGTGAAGGTGACCGGCGAAGACGCCGAGAAGTTCCTCGATTGGATCCTCGTCAATTCGATTGCCGGCCTGTCCGTCGGCCGGGGCAAGTACACGACGATGCTCGACGAGAACGGCGGGATCATCGATGACCTTGTGGTCTTCCATAAGGCCGAGGGGCTGTGGTGGCTCTCCACGCTGTACGGTCCGCATGCTGTGAAATGGTTCGACGCGCATTCGCAAGGCTTCAACGTCGCCTACGAGGATATCACGCAGGAAATCGACATGTACGCCATCCAGGGCCCGAACTCCGCGAAGGTGATGGATGGCCTGATTGCGGATTCTGTCGATGATCTCAAACGCTTCCAGATCATCGACACCACCATAGGCGGCATCGCCGCGACCGTCGATCGCGGCGGGTTCACCGGAGAGCTCGGCTACGAGATCTACTGTGCCCGCGAGGACTCTGCCGCCGTCGCCGAGGCAATCGAAGCAGCGGCTGCCAAGTACGATGCCCCGCGCCTGAAAACGCTCGAGGTCTACGTCCGCTCGCTTCCCATGGAGAAGGGCATGGCGCTGCGCCAGGATTACAAGGGCCTCACCCCCTACGAGGCGAACCTCGGCTGGTCGGTGCGCATGGACAAGGACTTCCTCGGGAAGGAGGCGCTCGAAGCAGCGCAGGCAGAGGAGCCGAAGCGCGCCTTCGTCGGCATCGAGATCGAGCGCGAGAGCTACGAGGATATCGCGCAGAACGAGATCATTCGCAAGCGCGGCGTGCCCGTGGGCATCTGCCGCCAGATGATCTACGGCTACACGGTCGACAAGAACATCGGCTTCGGCATCGTGGACGCACGCAAGGTGCCGCTCGGCACGCGCGTGACCATCGGCCCGAACGACTCGCCGGCCGTCATCGTCGAGCCCAAGTGGTGCTAGAAGGGAGATAGCAATGAGCACTAACGAAGGACGCAAGATTCTGGTCGTGGGCGGTGCCTGCGGCATGGGCGCGGCAACGGTAGCGGCACTGTACCGCCAGGGCGCAAACCTGATTGTCCTCGACATCAACGAGGAGGCCATGGAGGAGCTCATCGAGGACGAGGAGCTCGAAGACGGTCCCGGAACGCTGCATTTCGTGGCGGGCGACGTAAACGACGCAGCCGTGCGCCAGGAAGCAATCGACTACGCGAAAGAGGAGTTCGGCACGCTCGACAGCCTGCTCTACATCGCAGGCGTCCTCGACCTCATGTGCCCCGCGCACAAGACCGACGACGAGCTGTACGACTACGTCATGGACGTGAACGTGAACTCGTGCTTCCGCATGTGCCGCGATTGCCTGCCGCTTTTATGGGATCACGAGGGATTGCCGGCGAGCATCGTGATCGTCGGCTCAGTGGGAGGCCAGGTCGGCTCCTCTGCCGGCGCGGCCTACATCACATCGAAGCATGCGGTTCTGGGCCTCGCGCGCAACCTCGCGCACACCTACCGCTTCCGCAACGTGCGCACGAATGTGGTGAACCCGGGTGCCTGCGTCACGGACATACTCTCCAACGCGATGGAGAAGTGGCCGGACCGCGACGTCATGGACCTGGAAGGTAACGAGCTCTATAACGTACGCGGAGCCGTGGCACTTGGCGTCGACTACGACGGCAACAACATCACCGGCTGGCCCGAGGACATCGCAAACGCCATCCTGTACCTAATCAGTGACGAGGCACACTACGTCAACGGCGCCCAGCTCAACGTCGACGGCGGTTGGACGAGCTTTTAATCTCAAACTACTTATTGATTCATCAAGTGGCGTCAAAGAAGCTCATCGCGACTTCTTTGACGCCGCATTGACGTTTGACCCGAGTGTAGCCAAAAGCACCTCTGCGACTTTATGATACGGCAGAGCAACGGAAAGCGTTTGGAAGCAAATCAGACTGCCGATACA
>CACXZL010000496.1 GCA_902772085.1 uncultured Coriobacteriaceae bacterium
TCCTCGCCCTCGCCGAGGACCTGCGTGTTGCCGCTAATCTAAAAACTACCAGCTGGACCAATGTCGGCCACCGATTTGACAAAGGAGGACTTACCGGTTTCACCAACGTAGTTTCGCCAATTCCACCAATAAGGAAGTAAGCTGCCACCGTCGGGACAAGGACGGGAGGGCAGCATGGAAGGCAACCTGATTGGAGAGCTGAACATCATGAAGGAAGCGGGTATCAAACCCAACTTCTCGGAGGTGGCCAGGCGCTACGGCGTCGACCGGCACACCGTGTCGAAGTACTGGAACGGAGGCGGCGAGCAGCCCGCGGACGGCAGGTCCGGCAGGGAGAGCTGCTTCGACGGCCTGCGCGCGGAGATCGAGGGCAGGGCGCAGCTGCCGGGCGTCACGGCCAAGGGCATACACGAGTGGCTGCTCGACCGGCACGCCACCGAGGGGAGGAGGCTCGCCGGGTACAACGCGTTCACGCACTGGCTGAGGACCAGGGGCGTGGAGGTGGGCGTCCCCGGCGAGGTCGAGGCGCACCCCAGGTTCGAGACCGCCCCGGGCGAGCAGCTGCAGTTCGACTGGAAGGAGGACCTGCTCATGCACGGCCGCGACGGCACCGAGTACGCGTTCAACGTCTTCAGCGCGACCCTGGGCTACTCGAGGCTCCACGTCTTCGCAAGGACGCCCGCGAGGACGCGGGACGACCTGCTGAGGTGCCTCCTCCTCACGATCGCGCTGCTCGGCGGCGTCTGCCGGCTGTGGCTCACGGACAACATGTCGGCGATCGCCACGATCGGCGGCGACGGGTCCAGGAGGCGCGACCCGAGGGTCGCGAGGTTCGCCCGCGAGGCCGGCTTCGAGCTCGTCCTGTGCAGGGTGCGCACGCCCCAGACCAAGGGCAAGGACGAGAGCGCCAACCGCTTCCTCTCGAGGCTGCGCGCCTACGAGGGCGACTTCGACGGCTGGGACGAGCTCGACGGGATCATCGCGCGCATCCAGCGCCGCAGCAACGAGGAGCCCAACGAGACCACCGGGCTCCCGCCGCAGCTGCTCTTCGCCCGCGGCGAGAAGGACGCGCTCGCGCCCGTGGGCAACCTGGGGCTGCTGGAGTCCATGCTCGGCGACGTGACGCGCCAGAGGGTCCCGTCCACCATGCTCGTGCGGGCCGCCGGGCGCGAGTGGTCCGTGCCCAGGCGCTGCATCGGCCGCGAGGTGCGCTGCGTCCTGCAGCCCGGCGGGCGTCTGTCGGTCTTCGACGGCGACGGCCTCGTCGCCAGCCACGACACGACGGTCCCGGCGAAGCCCGTGAACTACGACCCCGCGCACTACGCCGAGGCCATGTCGGACAAGCGCTGGGGCGGCGCCGACGCCGACATCGAGGAGGCCGCGCGCCGCAACCTCGAGCTGCTCGACGGGCTGGGCTCGCTCGGGGGCGACCTGTGATGGCGGCGCCGGTCGTGGAGGCGAGCCCCGCCGTGCGCGTCCGCTCGAACCTCGAGGAGCTGGGCATGGACAGGATGGCGGAGCTCGCCGGGGAGCACATGTCGCTGGTCGCCGCGGGGTCCAAGACCTACGCAGAGTCGCTGCTCGAGCTCACCGACGCGCAGATCGCGGCCGTGCGCGAGCGCGACCTGTGGAGGCGCGTCCAGAAGGCGAACTTCCCCTACGTGAAGACGCTCGCGGACTTCGACTTCTCGTTCCAGCCGTCCCTGAGCCGGCCCGTCGTGGAGGACCTGGCCACCATGGGGTTCCTCGAGCGCGGGGAGAACGTCGTGCTGGTGGGCTCTCCGGGGGTGGGCAAGACCCACATCGCGGTCTCGCTGGGCGTGGAGGCCGTGAGGTGCCGCAAGCTCACGTACTTCGCCGACTGCCAGCGCCTGGTGGACGACCTCAAGAGGGCGGCGGCCAAGGGCCAGCTGGAGCGGCGGATGAGGTTCTACGCCCACCTGTCGCTGCTCATCCTGGACGAGCTGGGCTACCTCGGCATCGACAAGGAGGGCGCCGACCTGCTGTTCCAGCTCGTGAGCAGGCGCTACGAGCGCAGGTCGACCATCGTCACGACCAACGTCGGCATAGGGGCGTGGGCGCAGGTCTTCGGCGACCCGGTGACGGCGTCGGCCATAGCCGACAGGGT
>CACXZL010000497.1 GCA_902772085.1 uncultured Coriobacteriaceae bacterium
CATCGGGCGGCAGGGACTCGATGCTCCACTCGTGCCAGCTGACCCTCTTTCCCGGGTCGTTGATGGCCGCGCTACGCCTTCTCGCGAACACGTCGCCTGGCGCAGTCTCGTTGGGGGGCGTGCCGGCGTAGATGATCATCTGGTCGCCGCGCGAGGCGGCCAATGTCGCCATGACCGCCTGCACCTGCTCGTCGGTGAGCTGCTGGCACTCGTCGTAGACGAGGAGCGTTATCGCGTCGAAGCCGCGCCCTCCGCTGTTTGTGCGGGTGCAGTACTCGATGCTCGCGCCGTTGGACAGGTAGATGGCCCACTCGCCGTTGGTGTAGCGGATGCGGCCGCCCTCCCTCTTGTCCACGAGCTT
Source organism: uncultured Coriobacteriaceae bacterium (assembly GCA_902772085.1). Classification (GTDB taxonomy): domain Bacteria; phylum Actinomycetota; class Coriobacteriia; order Coriobacteriales; family Atopobiaceae; genus RUG440. The sequence goes on from CACXZL010000497.1 coordinate 362, forward strand.
GCATATGGCCTTCGATTGGCGCCCCTTGCCGGGGACCTTGCCCGTGAACACGCGGACCATGCGCTCGAACGCCTTCTGGGCTGTCTTCGTGCTGTGCGCGGTGTGAAGAATATGCGTATTCGGGTCGGTGACCAGGAGGTAGAACTCCAGGCACTCGATCACGCCGTTCTTGCCGTTCTGCCTGGGGCAGCTGAGGCCGGCCGATATGACCAGCAGCCTGCCCTCGGCGTCGCGCGAGAGCCAGCAGTCCAGGATGTCGCGCTGCCAGGGGTCGGGGTCGAACCAGTAGTGCTCGCAGAGCGCGGCGGCGTCGGGGCCGTCGGTGAAGGCGGCGTCCTCGGGCTCCACGCGGATGCGCGGCTTTCGGCTCGCCCTCAGCTCACGGATGGTCTCGTCACGCCGGCCTTCGCGCCCTTCCCCTGATGAGGGCGAGGAACCCGTCCTCTTCGCCGGCATCCGCGTCCCCCTCGTCCCTCGCTATGTTCCTTGCCCGCGATTCCACGGGACCCATGCCCATCTCGTTGCGGCAAATCATGTCGATCGCCTTCATGTTCCCGTCGAGCGCCTGCTGCATGAGGGCCTGCCTCACCATGGCGCGGCCCTGCGCGGCGAACGCCGATCGCGCTTTCTCGAACGAGCACTTGAACGCGTCGCGTGAGAGCTCGTCGAGCTCTTCGAGACTGCATCCGGTGACCGCGCACACCTCGTCGGCGCCGTTGAACTGCCTGAGCAGTTCGGCGACGTTCTTCTGCTGCTTTTCGTCCCACACGTCGCGTCACTTCCTACGTCGCCCGGGTGCTGGCGGCGTACGACCTCGCCATCTCCCTGGCCTCGGACCTGCTGGCGCCCATCTGGCGCATCTCCTTGTAGAAGGACCTCACCGACTGGGTCTTGCCGCCCGCCGCGCTGCGCCGCGCGGCCGTGGTGGCGCGACCGCCGATGAGCTTGTGCAGGCTCGCGCGCGCCTCCGCTACCGCTTGCCATCTCCCTCTCCCTCCGTCACCGCCGTCCAGAGCCTTCCGCCCCGGACCGACTTGGGTCTTGGCGCGTCCCTGTTGACCACGCTGTAAGCGTCGAATATCCTGTCCGCGAACCCCTCCACGAAGTCGAAGAGGTCGGCGTCGCACTCGACGCGGAACTGCTCAATGTTCCTGGACGAGCGCCTCTCTTGCAGCAACGATCACTCATGGCAGATCCTTACCTCTAGCTGCGGCTCTTGTTGCTATACCCATAGCGGCCAACGTGTCGCTTTTCGGGTAGCCAAAAGGTGCCACGGCACTAGGGACCGCGGTCCTATCAGCCCACCCTCCGTGGCACCTCCCGGGTAGCCAGAAAGGTGCCACACCCGGCTGTGCCACCGAATCGCACCGACACAAAGAGGCGCGGGCCCACCCGTAGGATGGACCCGCGCCAGCAGGTGCATATGCCTGATTGTCTTGAGAAGCGCTTACTCGCTCACGTAGACAACGCCCTCCCAGGGACGCAGCTTGCCCTCCTCGGGGTCATCGACGGAGGAGATGACGGCCTTCATGCCCTTCACGAGGGAGGCGTCGTAGGTGACCTCCTCGCCCGTGAAGTTGGTGAGGGTCACGGCCTTGTCCTCGCCGCAGGCGCGCTGGAAGGCAAAGATCTCCTCGCTGTCCTCGAGCAGCGTCGTGTAGTCGCCCGCGAGCAGGACGGGGTTCTCGCTGCGCAGCTTGCTGAGCTTGCGGTAGTAGTTGAGCACGGAGTTCTCGTCCGCCTCCTCCACCTCGGCGTTGACGGTCT